>BJGN01000019.1 GCA_014190515.1 Bacteroidota bacterium | reverse complement strand
TTATTCCTCCTCCATATTTTTCATTTTCATGAGCAGCGTATAAGCACCTTTGGTCACAAAAGTTCTTCCAACAGGGCTGGAATTGTCTTGAAAGGTAATTAAAGTCTGTCCACCCTCATTTCCATGAGTTAAAACTTCCTTCATTTCATAGTTCTTGTCCGCCGTTACCTCATATAAATAATGTTTACCCTCAAATCGAACTATGCCCTCATCAGGTATCACATAACCCGTTTTTACCTTAGTTTCCAATTCCGCATTCATATACATGCCAGGAATTAAATAGGGTTCGTATTTGTCAAAATGACAATGAATAGTAACTGCTCTTTCTTTAGAAACATCTTTTCCAATCAATATGATTTTAGCATGATATTTTTTGTCAGGGTCGCTATTTGTAAAAGAAACCAATTTTTGACCGATAGATAGCTGGTGTATATCTTTTTCGAAAACGCTTAAAGCTAAGTGAATATCTGCTGGATTTACCAAATCAAATAACACGTCAGCAGGCGTAACATACTTGCCAATATTTGTATTTACCTTCGAAACATAGCCATTGATAGGTGACAAAATATTAATTCGTCGGGAAAGGCTATTTTCATTTAGTTTTTCCGGATTTATGCCAATTAATTTCAACTTTTCCGCCAATGATTTGACCATAACCTTTTGGGATAAATAGTCCGATTGTGCATTTTCAAATACTTTGTCGCTACCCGCCTTGTTCTCATTCAATTCCTTTTGACGTGCAAATTCCTTTTCGAGGGCAACATACCTTATTTTAGCCGTCAGATAATCTTGCTGAATTTGAATATATTGCTGGTCCTCGATAGTAGCAATAATTTCTCCCTTTTTAACTTTCAAACCTTCCAATAAATGGGTGGATTGCAGATATCCCCCTAATGGAACACTTACCGAAAACAAGTTTTGGGGAGGTACATCAATGATACCATTCAGCTTTAGCTTTGAGGAAATATCCTTTTGCGCTAAAACACCCATTTCAATATTCGTATTTTTTAATTGTTCCGAAGTTAGAACCACTTTGTTTTCAAGTGATTCCTGTGTTTGTGCTGACTCCACTTGTTTGTCAGATTCACAAGAAAAAAGAAAAAGGGGAAGAAGATATAAATAATGATATTTTTTCATGATGTCCTTTTATTTAGCTGTCAAATAATTAAGTTGAATAATAGTCCGGTTCATCTCATGTACTGCATCCACATATTCGCTTTCAATAGCTATGGCATTTTGAATTAAATTAGCCCAGATCAAGTAATTGATTTCCCCTGTTGAATATTGAAGATTTGCCGCATTCTTCATTTTTTCAGCATTTGGTAAGGCGCTGTTTTCATAATAAGCAATCGTTTCCTTATTTTTCTCGAATTCTTGTAGCTGGATTTTATAGTCATTTGAAAGCTGTTGAACGGCTACCTGATAATTATTTTCGCTCAATAATTCCATTGCTTTAGAACCATTAATTTTTGCTTTTTGTGCTCCCAGAAATATAGGGACACCTACACCTAACTGCAAGGCATTAAATCGATTTGATTTTTTATAATATATATCGTCCGCGCCTATACCTTGAATACTGCCATTGCTGAAAGCCACGGTTAAATCCGGTAGTTTTTTGGCTATCTCTACTTGCGTAGTTGCGTTTGCGATTTCCTTTTGCTGCTGTAAAACCTTCAATTGTGGATTTGATTCAAGGATTTGCTGTATTGGGATCGCTTCCGTAAAAAATAATTTCACAGAACTATAATTGGGTTCTATTTCAGATTCCTGGTTCAGCAAAACCTTCCATCTTAACTTCTCCATTTCATAATCCCTACGCAGTAATTTCAACTGCATTTGAATTTTACTT
Organism: Bacteroidota bacterium; assembly: GCA_014190515.1. Lineage (GTDB taxonomy): Bacteria > Bacteroidota > Bacteroidia > Chitinophagales > Saprospiraceae > BJGN01. The sequence continues at coordinate 33,962 of BJGN01000019.1, read as the reverse complement.
ACGGACGTTTCCGCATATATTTTTTCAAGTATATCAGATTCTCCCTTTTCGAAACGAAAAATCGCTCTTTCTAAAAAAGAAGTATATATCGTATCTATTCTTACCAATATTTTTTCTTTTTCTTTTAGATGCACCAGCCGGAAAAAGACCTCTTTTACCTGTCTGATTAATTCATTTTCCTTTAAAGCAATTTGAAATGCCTGCTCTTTAAAAGACTCGGTGTTTAAAACTTTTTGTCTTTTATATAATGTCGGAAAATGAATCGATTGGGAAATGATAAACCTGGAATCATTGTAAGCACTGTTTATTTGCCCAAATTCACCCAAAATTTCAGTTGGAGGAATATCTCTATAAGTGTCAATCATTTTTTCAAGATATTCTTCCCTTAATCTTTCACTTTTTAAATTAAGATTATTTTTAAGAGCTATCTGAATAGATTCCTGAAGGTCCAAAGTATCTTGTGCACCTACTTTAAATCCAACGAACAGGAATATCAAAAGAACAGAAAGCGGCATTTTCATGTTTTTTCGCATTGTGTTGCTTTTTTCAAATAAAATAAAAAGAATAGGTAAAACAATGAGTGTCAAAAAAGTGGCCATCAATAACCCTCCAATAACTACGGTCGCCAGCGGTCTCTGAACTTCGGCACCCGCCCCGTTACTTAACGCCATAGGTAAAAAACCAAGAGAGGCTACAAATGCGGTCATTAAAACAGGTCTTAATCTGGTTTTTGTTCCCATTAAGACCACCTCTTTTAAATCTTCTTCCCCATTTTTTCTAATTCTATTAAATTCAGCAATCAATACAATACCATTTAAAACGGCCACACCAAATAAAGCAATGAACCCTACTCCGGCACTAATGCTGAAAGACATACCCCTTAAGGCAAGAAATAAAATACCACCAATAGCTGATAGCGGAATGGCTGAATAAATCAATAAACCTTGTTTGAGAGAGCCAAAAGCGAAATATAAAAAAAGAAAAATAAGAGCTAAAGCGATGGGCACCGCGAGGGAAAGTCGTTGTTTCGCTGCAATCAGGTTTTCAAAGGAACCACCATAAGTAATATAATACCCCGTTGGAAGATTAATTTTTTTATCCACCTGATCTTGCAAATCCTGAACAATAGTTTGGACATCCTTTCCTTGCACATTAAACCCAACAATAATCCTTCGTTTTGCATCTTCCCTCTGTATTTGGTTCAAACTTTCTTCAATCGTCACACTAGCTACCTGATGCAATGGTATTTGACTTCCATTAGATGCAGAAATGAGTAAATTCTGAACATCCTCCAGATTTTGTCTTTGTTCTCCGGCAAGCCTGACAATAAGATCGAACCTTTTTTCATCCTCAAATATCAATCCACTGCTTTGGCCCGCAAAAGCAGTATTAATTGCCTTATTTATGTCCTGAATATTCAAACCAAATTGAGCAATAGCCTCTCTTTTATACCTTATAATAAGTTGGGGAAACCCATCAATGGGTTCAACGTAAATATCTCTGGCTCCTTCAATTTTTTTAGCAACGCCCCCTAAAAGTTTCGCGTATTTAGAGAGAGAATCTAAGTTTTCTCCAAATATTTTACAAACTATATCCTGTTTGGCACCCGTCATCAATTCATTAAACCTCATAGCAACAGGGTATTGAAAACTATAAGTAACACCAGGAATATCCTGTAAAGCTGCACTCATTTTTTCTGCCAATTCATCCCATGTTTCTGCTGAAGACCATTCCTTCTTATCTTTTAAAATGACCATCATATCAGAAGCTTCCATAGGCATTGGATCTGTAGGTATTTCTCCACTACCTGTTTTACTGACTACCTTTTCAACTTCTGGAAATTTTGATAAAAGGATATGTGCCGATTTTAAACAAGCCTCGGTTGAAGTATTTAAATTACTTCCCGTTAGCACTCTGGTATCCACTGCAAAATCTCCTTCGGGTAGCTCTGGAATAAATTCTCCCCCTAATCGGGACAAAATGAAAACGGAAAAAAGGAAGAGTACGATGGTAGCTGATAAAATCATCCGGGGATAATGAATCACCTTTTTCAAGGTTTTTTGGTGCAGGCTAATGAATACATTCATCATTTTGTCTGAAAAATTCTCCTTATGAGATACCTTTTTACTCAAAAAGATAGTACTCATCATGGGTATATAAGTCAAAGACAGAATAAAGGCGCCCATAAGGGCAAATGCAACAGTTTGGGCCATTGGCTTAAACATTTTTCCCTCAATCCCTTCCAAAGTAAAAATGGGTAAATAAACTATCAATATGATAATTTGACCGAAAATGGCACTATTCATCATTTTGCTGGCAGAATGTTGAACTTCCTTATCCATTTCTGCCTGATTTATTCGTGAGATACCTGACAAACGTCTGCTATGCACCAATCCGTGCATGACCGCTTCAACAATAATGACAGCTCCATCCACAATTAAGCCGAAATCCAATGCACCTAAACTCATCAAATTTCCACTTACCCCGAACAAGTTCATCATAATGACTGCAAAAAGTAAAGAAAGTGGAATCACAGAGGCAACCAAAATCCCCGCTCTAAAATTTCCGAGAAATAACACCAGGACAAAAATAACGATGAGCGCACCTTCCAATAAATTTTTTGAGACCGTACTTATGGCGCTATTAACCATCTTCGTCCTATCCAAAAAGGGTTCAATCATCACACCCTCAGGTAGTGTTTTTTCTATCTGAAGAATTTTCTCCTTTACACTTTCTATGACCCGACTACTGTTATCACCCTTCAACATCATAACAATGCCACCAGCCACTTCACCCACATCGTTATATGTTATAGCGCCATAACGGGTCGCATTTCCGATGCGAACCTCCGCTACATCTTTAATTAACAAAGGATTTCCGTTATCAATATTTTTAACAACTATTTTATTGATATCCTCAATACTTCCTATTAGCCCTTCCGCTCTGATATAAAGGACGGTAGAAGATTTTTCAATATAACCGCCCCCCGTATTTTCATTGTTTTTTTCTAAAGCGGAAAATATATCCTGAATAGAAATTTGAAGTGCGTTCAGTTTATTTACATCAATGGCTATTTCATACTGTTTCACACGTCCTCCAAAACTGCTTACATCTGCAACACCCTTTATACCAATTAATTGTCTCCTTACAAGCCAATCCTGTATGGTTCTTAATTCAATAGGATCAAATTTTTCCTCAAATCCAGGCTTTGGTTTGATCACATACTGATATATTTCCCCTAAACCCGATGTAACTGGAGCAAGTTCTGGAGAGCCCACCCCCTTGGGAATCTGTGTTTCCGCCATTTTTAACCGTTCGGTTACTTGTTGACGTGCCCAATAAACATCAATATCATCATCAAAAACAATGGTGATAAGAGAAAGCCCAAATCGTGAAAAACTTCTAATTTCTTTCAAACCAGGAATATTACTATTCGCCTGTTCAATGGGAAAAGTTATGAGTCGTTCAACATCAGGAGCACCTAAAGATGGTGTAACGGTAATAACCTGAACCTGATTATCGGTTATGTCAGGCACAGCATCTATTGGAAGGAGGGTAAACTGCAAACTGCCGTAAGCGATAAGCGCAATTAAAAAAAGACCTACAATTAATTTATTATTAATTGAAAAAGCAATTATTCTGTTTAGCATAATCATTCATTAGTGATAAAATAACAATCCCTTGAAATTTATCAGCTAATCTGCGGTGGTTGCCAAATATTACCTTGATTTAGATTGGATAGAAATACCTTTTTGAAAAATATACGCTGTTTTAATTGATAGGGTGCTTCCTGGAGTCTGGCGTAAGGTATTAAAAGAAAAGAAACAATGCCTGGATTATATTTTATACAGTCTTTTGTTTTTAACGGTAAACCATCGTGATCATTTTGCAAATGAAAATGATCTTGAACCGATACGTAATGCTTATATATAAAGGTTACGAAAGACTGATTTTTATCCTCTTGTTTATGTAATAAGTAATGTTCAAAAAGTAATGGTACTTTCAATACTTCATGTAATTCAGTATTGGCAAGTAAAAAAACGATAAGAAATGAAATAGATACTACCTTTTTCATTTTGCTAAGATATGGCATTTAAACCAATGTTCCAAAACAAAAAAAGCGCCAGTTAAAATAACTGACGCTTTTGGTGGGTAATATAGGATTCGAACCTATGACCCCCTGCTTGTAAGGCAGGTGCTCTAAACCAGCTGAGCTAATCACCCGTTTCTCTTAGCGAATGCAAATATAGTAATACCTTCTTTATTTTCCAAAGATATTTTCATTTTTTTATCTCAATATCTCTCTTGGTTGCAGACTAAAGTGATCTAACTCTTCTAAAGTACCATGAAATACATTAAAATCGGTTCTGCCCTTGATCCCTTTAATTTTTCCAGCGCTGGTATATTGCCAAAAAACCCATTTCGAGTCATCCTTTAATTTTGGTTCACGCAAACTATACCTGGCAATCCATAATGGATAATTTTCAAATGCATTTCGTAAATACTTATTATAAAAATCCTGATTTGTGTAAATAATTGGTTTTACACCATATTCCATTTCTGTGTGTACTAACCAGGCATGAACTCCAATTAATAGTACCTTTTTCGACACACCATCCAAAACCTCTACATCAAGTACCGGAGGAAAATCACCCAATTCAAGTTCCACACTCCTACTAAAATGAGCGGCCTGCTTTTCAGCGGAAATCGTTGGGCGGAAAAAATGATAGGCACCTCGTTTTAAACCCTCCTGCTTTATGCGTTCCCAGTTCCTTGTAAATAATTTATCTTTCAATGATATACCCTCTGTTGCTTTTACAAAAACAAAAGCAATATCATTTTCCGCAATACTTTTCCAATCTATGACCTCTTGATAATGAGAAACATCAATTCCCTTTACAGGGTAAATTCTGCTTATTATCTCCTTTCTTGGAAACAATAATAATAAACAAATCAAAATCAATAAAATAAATATGACTATAAAACCTATCCTCTTCATTTTTTTAGTGTTATCCAAATATCCTTATTTATAATCAAATTTTATTTACTTTGCCTAAGTTTATTAAAATATGAATAACCGACAGCTTTTTCTCAACCACCTTGCACAAACCAGTCCCGCTCCCTTAGCTCTGGAAATTGTCCGTTCAGAAGGTGTTTACCTATATGATACCGATGATAAAAAATATTTGGATGTTATTGCTGGAATAAGTGTTAGTGTATTAGGCCACAGACACCCCGCCGTGGTTAATGCCATTAAAAATCAGGTAGATTTATACATGCATACCCTCGTTTATGGTGAATTTGTATTGAGTCCGCAGATTAAACTGGTATCCCTGCTAACTTCTTTATTACCTGAAAATTTATCCTCAGTTTATTTGGTGAATAGCGGCTCTGAAGCAACAGAAGGAGCCATGAAACTTGCGAAAAAATATACGGGCCGTTCAGAAATTATTTCAGCAAAATTTGCCTACCATGGCAGTACTCAAGGTGCGGCTTCCCTTATGTTTCCCACTACCTTTACAGAAGCCTTTTTTCCCTTACTTCCGCACATTAATCATATCGATTTTAATTGTCTTTCCTGTTTGGAACGCATTACAAACAAAACAGCGGCAGTTATTCTTGAAACGGTACAAGCTGAATTTGGGGTGCGCATTCCCCATGGAGATTTTTTAAAACAAGTTGCAGATCGTTGCAAATCGACGGGAACGCTACTCATTCTTGATGAAATTCAGACAGGTATGGGTAGAACGGGAAGTCTTTTTGCTTTTAGTCAATATGATGTTATTCCTGATATTCTCCTACTAGCCAAGGGTTTAGGTGGTGGAATGCCTATTGGTGCTTTCATTTCCTCCAAAGAAATAATGTCTGGACTTTCTGAAAATCCAGTCCTGGGACATATAACTACTTTTGGTGGGCACCCAGTAAGTTCTGCCGCGGCATTCGCTACCCTTCAATTTTTAATAGACAGTGACCTTATTTCTTTAGTTCAAGCAAAATCAGAAAGATTTATCTCTAACCTAAAACACCCCTTCATTAAAGAAATCAGGCATGCCGGCCTACTCATGGCCTTAGACCTGGATAATGCTGTATTAGTTCGAAAAGTGATTAACCTTGCTATTGAAAAAGGATTGATTACCGATTGGTTTCTGTTCAATGATCGTTCACTAAGGATTGCGCCACCTTTGACCATTACCTTTGAGGAAATTGACGAGGCTTGCTCTATTTTGATGGAATGTTTAAACGAAGTAGTACTTTAAAGTTCTTTTCTTAATGATGCTTTAGCTATATTTAATTGGTCCCTATATTTTGCTACCGTCCTGCGGGCAATTGGGTAACCCTTTTCTCCTAATATTTGTGTCAGTTTATCATCGGATAAAGGTAGTTTTTTATCTTCTCCTCCAATTAATTCTGCTAATATCTTCTTCACCTCAATAGTAGAAACCTCCTCACCGTCACTCATTTGCATAGATTCAGAGAAAAATTCCTTCAATCGTTTGGTTCCAAATTCTGTTTGGACATACTTGCTATTGGCTACCCTGGAAATCGTTGAAACATCTAGTCCGGTTGACGTTGAAATATCTTGTAATATCATAGGTTTTAGCTTTTTCTGATCACCTGTTAGAAAAAACTCATATTGATATTCCAAAATAGCATACATAGTTCTATACATGGTTTCATGACGCTGTCTTATGGCGTCTATAAACCAACGGGCAGATTCAATTTTTTGTCGTATAAACTTAACAGCTTCTTTATCAGACTGAGCACTTAAACCTTTCGTCTTATCAACACCGTAAGTCCTGAGCATTTCTCTGAAATGATCGCTGATTCTCAATTCCGGCGCATTTCTTGAATGTAAGACAACTTCAAGCTCCTCATCGCGGTTTGTAATGATAAAATCTGGAATAATATATTGATTATTGCTCGATTTAGCGTCGCCAATATAACCACTTGATGGCTTGGGGTTTAATTTCAGCACTTCTTCAACCGCTTTTTTTAACTGCTTTTCAGAAATATTAAGGGATCTTAATAACTTCTCATAGTGCTTTTTTGAAAATGCATCAAAATATTTATCTACCATTTTATAAGCCAAAATCAAGGCGTCTTTTGACTGGCTTTCCTTTCCTGTTTGTTCAATACGCAGTGCTAATTGTATCAGCAAACATTCTTGTAAATCACGGGCACCAATACCTGGTGGGTCAAATCTCTGGACTTTTTTTAATACTTCTTCAATCTCAAATTCCGTTACTATTATATTTAACGAAAAAATTAAATCGTCCACTATAGCAAAGGTATCTCTTCTCAAATAGCCGTCTTCGTCGATACTTCCAATAATCTGCCTGGCAATAATCCTTTCCTTTTCATTAGAAAAAGTGGACAAGCCTATTTGTTGTATTAAAAAATCATAAAAAGAATTTTCAAGCACTACAGGCATAGATTTTTCCTCCTCCTCTGGATTATAACCATCTCCCTGTAGCTTATAGTCCGGAGTATCGTCTTCATTATCAAGGTATTCCTGGATATAGTCAACTACCTCCATTTCGTCGTCAATCGCAGGCTCGTCCTCCGATTCTATGTCACTTTCTACAGGTTCTTCGTGATCTTGATCCTGAGTATCCGCTTCTACTATATTTTCTCCCTCTTCAAGTGCCGGGTTTTCTTCAATCTCCTCCTTAATTCTTTGTTCAAGCAAGGCAGTAGGAACCTGCAGCAGCTTCATCAGTTGAATCTGTTGGGGTGAAAGCTTTTGAATCTGTAACTGCTTCTGACTTAACCCTGTCCGCATACTTTGTTGTTCCGAATTATTTGTTTATTAAGCAAATATAACTATTTTTTATTATATGTGTGTTCTTATATGAACACAGACACATCTCTCCGTTAAACATTACATTAGGTTATTTTGATTAATTTTATGTGATAAAAATTAATCAAGGATGAGTGATGTTATAAAGAACCGGATTCAATCTCTACGGATTGATATGCAAAAAAACAAAATAGATGCAGTGATTATACCTTCAGGTGACCCGCATCAAAGTGAATATATTGCAGATCATTGGGCCGTAAGAGAATGGTTAAGTGGTTTTACAGGTTCCGCTGGCACCTTGATTATTCTGGCCGACTATGCCGCACTTTGGACGGACCCCAGATATTTTATACAAGCCGACATTGAGTTATCCGGCTCAGGCATAACACTTCACAAACAAAAAGTACCTCATGCACCAGAACATTTACCCTGGTTAGTTAAACAATTAACTCCTGGCAAGCAGGTTGGTTTGGATTCCCGCCTTTTCTCTATACAACAACTTGAACAAATTTCAGCCCTTTTATCTACACATCGTTTGACTCTTCTTCCACAATATAATCCTTTTGACAACCTATGGGCAAACAGACCTGCTTTACCTCCTTTAGAAATATTTGAACATGATATTCATTTTTCGTCAATTAGCAGAGAGAGTAAAATGGGTTTATTAAGAGCTAAAATGATATCCTTAGATGCTGATTATCTTGTCCTGTCCACTTTGGATGATATTGCCTGGATATTAAATCTAAGAGGGAATGATATTCCGTATAATCCTTTATTCTACGCATATTTATTATTAGGGAAAGAAAACTGTTTTTTATTTGTCAATGAAAAAAAAATATCCCCCAAAACAAAGGAATCCTTATCAAAGGAAAATATCACCATTTTACCTTATGAGACCCTAATGGAGTCCATAGCTCATTTAGGGAGTGATGTTACCTTTATCGTACACCCAGAGTCGTTAAATGCTGCCATTTACAAGATTATACCTCCTAAAAGGTGTTTGATGCACCCTAATTGGATTATGGAACTCAAGGCGGTTAAATCGGAAAATGAAATAACGCACATTCAAAAGGCAATGCTTAAAGATGGCATAGCGCTGATTCGTGCCTTTAGATGGTTAGAAAGTGAAATAGAAAATGAGCATACTATCTCTGAATTTGATTTTGCGGAAAAATGTGCCTTTTACAGATCACAACAGGCCGATTATAAAGGGGAAAGTTTTAATGCCATTGTTGGTTATAAAAGTAACGGCGCCATAATACATTATCACCCTCATTCCGAAAAGGCAGCTATCATTAAAAAAGGTGGATTACTTTTAGTTGATTCAGGTGGGCAATACCTGGACGGAACGACCGACATTACCAGAACCATATTTATTGGAAACAACCCGCCATTACTAATAAAACAACACTTTACTTTAGTGTTAAAGGGATTTATTGCTTTAGCCTCTGCCCAATTCCCCTCTGGTACCGTAGGAATGCAACTCGACACTTTAGCCAGGACACACTTATGGAAGCAAGGATTGAATTATGCGCATGGTACTGGCCATGGAGTAGGTTTTTTTCTGTCCGTCCATGAGGGTCCACAAGGGTTTGCTACAAATCCGACTACTAGCAGGGGTACTACCGCGTTAAAGCCCGGCATGGTTACCACCAATGAACCCGGAGTTTATATTGAGGGCGAATATGGCATACGGATTGAAAACATCCTGCTTTGTAAAGATCTTGAAAATGGCTTTCTTACTTTTGAGGATTTAACCCTGTTTCCCATTTCTCAACAACTTATTGATTCTTCTCTATTGAACCAGGATGAAAAAGAATGGTTAAACAATTATCATCGTTTGGTTTGGAATGGTTTATCACCATTTATTTCTGATGATGAAAAAGTATGGCTGCAACAACAGTGTTCTCCAATTTAAACACCCCCTATCATTACAATATTTCGTTTTCTATGAAACAACAAGATATTAGAGAGGCTTCTCTATCCAGTTTATCTGAATTACTAAGCTCCTGGGGACAGCCATCTTTTCGTGCCAAACAAATCTATGCCTGGCTGTGGCAACATAACGCTCAGTCTTTCGAGGAAATGACGAACCTACCCATTTCTCTTCGGGAAAAACTAAATGAATATTTTATTTTCCTTAACATTGCGTTGGACAAACAACAAATTAGTGAAGACGGGACAATAAAAGCCAGATTCAGATTACATGACGGATTTAACATAGAGAGCGTACTTATTCCCGTATTGGATGAAAACCGATTTACCGTATGCGTTTCCAGCCAGGTTGGTTGCAGCTTGACTTGCAGTTTTTGTGCAACGGGAAAAATGAAAAGAGAAAGAAATCTGACCGCAGGAGAAATTGTAAGTCAGGTCAATGCCATAAATAACTTATGCCTCGAGCATTTTAATAAAAAACTGACAAACGTTGTCTACATGGGCATGGGCGAACCGCTCTTAGCATACAAACCTGTTATGGACAGTATTGAAAAGTTAACTTCACCGACAGGCTGGAACATGGCAGCCCGACGAATTACTATCAGTACAGCGGGCATTGGGAAAATGATCAGGCAATTAGCCGATGATGGGACAAAAACTAATTTAGCCCTTTCTCTTCATGCAGCTGATGACGAAAAAAGAAATCAGATAATGCCCATTAATGAATCAAACAACTTAAAGGCTATCTCAGAAGCTATTTCTTATTATTATGAAAAAACAGGAAATAGAATTAGTTATGAATATATTGCTTTCCAGGGATTTAATGATTCCGTTGCCGATGCTTTAAACCTGGTTAAACTATGTAGGAATTTTCCGGTAAGAATAAATATTATTGAATACAATCCTATTCCCGATGCCCCTTTTGAAAAAGCCAGTGGAAATAAGATAGATATTTTTGCAAAGACTATCCGGGAAAAAGGAATAATGGTAACTGTCCGCCGAAGCAGGGGAAAAGATATTGATGCTGCATGCGGACAGTTAGCCAATCAGGATTAATTTACACTGGAATAGAATCAAAATTAACGAGTTTAACAAATTTTTCTATCCGCGCATCAATGTCAACTTTAGAAAGGTTCAGGAGTCTTTCTGTACTAAACTTTTCAACGCAAAATGAAGCCATTGCTGAACCGTAAATAATAGCTCTTTTTAAATTTTCAAAAGAAACCTCTCCGGTCATCGCTAAATACCCCATCAATCCGCCTGCAAAGGTATCGCCGGCACCTGTTGGGTCAAAAACCTCCGCTAATGGTAATGCAGGAGCATAAAATATATTTTCCCCTTCAAATAAAAGGGCGCCGTGTTCTCCTTTTTTAATCACAACAAATTTAGGTCCCATTTCATGAATGATTGCCGCTGCCGTCACCAACGAATAGGTACCTGCGAGTTGCCTGGCCTCTTCGTCATTGATAATAAGCATGTCAATTCTTTTTAATACCTTTTTAAGACTTTCCATGGCAATATCCATCCAAAAGTTCATGGTATCCAACGCAATTAATTTTGGCTTACCCACCATTTGTTCAATAACCGATAATTGAATGTCTGGCGTAAGGTTTCCTAACATTAAAAATTCTGAACTTTTATATGCTTCAGGAAGAATAGGATTAAAATCGGCTAATACGTTGAGTTGCGTTTCAAGGGTATCCCGGGAGTTCATGTCATTGTGGTATCGTCCCGCCCAGAAAAACGACTTTTCGCCTTTCTTTACTTCCAGCCCTGCCAAATCAATATTGCGACTTGTTAAGTCTTGCAAAACGCTTTCAGGAAAATCGTCACCCACTACAGAAACGATTCTAACCTGCTCGGCAAAGTATGATGCGGCTAATGATATATAAGTTGCAGCGCCACCAATAGCCTTTTCTGCTCTACCAAATGGCGTTTCAATATCGTCAAATGCCACAGTACCAACAGTTAATAATTTCATTGTGATTTTTTTTAAAATTTATTGTGTAAATATTGCAATTTATTTAATAATCCTACTATTTTTGCAGTCGCCTTTTGAAAATATCTGAAGGTACATCTAACCTGCCTCAGTAGCTCAGCCGGTTAGAGCGGCGGACTGTTAATCCGTAGGTCGTAGGTTCGAGCCCTACCTGAGGCGCAAAAAGTCAATCTGAAAAGGTTGGCTTTTTGTATTTTACATCCTCACCTCATAAATAGGGTTAATTAGATAGTCTTTATACCTCCTGTCGTTTTCATCTTTTAGTTCAAGTAAAAACGGTTTACTCAAACCGGTGCAAATTTTAAAAATTTGATTTATATCCAATATTAATTTTAACTTCCTTTTCTTTAAAGTATCTAAGGATTCCTGACCTTTTTTAATAAAGTCTAACAAATCATTGTTTGAAATTTCTCCTCCGTTTTCAACCAGATAATGTAGAAACTGAATCTGTTCATCCTCAAAAGGTATCTTGATTTCACTAAAAGTAAATTCGTTTACAGCCAGATTAAAATGAATGACCAGCTTTTCATTTCGCTGATTATTTTTTCTTTTCTTAAACGCCCTATTGAAAAATACTACACTCATAAGAACCACGATCATCAAAACAAAGGGCCATAACCTATCAAATACAGTGAAATAATATTTTTTGGATATAATTAAGTTCTTTTCTAATTCTTTGAGTGGCACTATACTTACTATAAAACTATGTTTGTCCCTTAGGTCTTTTCCCTGTATTACCAAAAGAATATTTTCATCCTTAGTATTATAGACCGTCCCATATTCTACTAAAGACTGATCAACCAGATGATCTGTTTTAAATTTTTCAAATGAATTATTAGCTATATTTATTTTTACTACAGCATTATTTGGTCCTTTTTCAATCGCGTAGAAATTTCCCTTGGCAAAGAAAGGAAACCGAAGATTTCTTATTCTCCTATCGTCTTTTATATACCCAAGTTGTTTCCACTTATTTGTGTTCAAGTCAAATCTCCATACATCATTTAAATCCAAATTTTCTACATCTTCAAAATAAGGCTTGTTTAATGTATAACCCGAAGACATATAAAAATAACCCCGTTGTTTATCTATCTGAAAAACGACCGCTTGCCTACCTTTAGGTAGATATTGATTAGAAGCATAAGGTCTTAAAAACCATTCATTGGTTTTATCGGAATATTCAGTCATATATGGTTTATACGAATAAAAGCCATACCCGCTGTAAAGAATGATTTTATCTTTAAACTCAAAGCTTGCCGCACCAAATTGATTTTTTTGCAGAAAGGATTTATCCTTACGAATAATGGAAGAATCTTTAAATAGATATACCTGACCTCCACCTCCGGCAAAGAAAAGAACCTGTTTTGCATCGTGAATGAAATTCAATTCTACGGGTTGCTTCAAAACCGTATCCAGGTCGTTCTTTTTGTACTTAAAAGATCTCCACCTTCCCGATACTGACAAATTAAATAAATAAAAACTATCTTTTGCAAGAACGATATAATCTCCGTTTTGAGGATTAACTGCTATATTAAATTGTTCAGAAGATAGAACTAATGGCTGATTTATGGATTGGCACGTAATGTCAGAAATGAAAAGGGATAGCGAAAGAAGGCAAATAAAAACATTTCTGAGCATACATCGATATTTTTCGGTCTTACAAATATAGAAGGAAAATTGGTCAAAAAATATCAGAACATTTTAAAAAAATAATAGGGGAACTCCTAATTCCCCTATTATTTTTTGGAATTGTAAAAATTGAAATTTATATTGAGGTCAAGTTAGATTATACATTCAAGAATTAGTTTTCAGCCAATTAAAAAGCCCCAGGGATTTACTCTGGGGCTTTGTTTTAAAGTCTTTCGTTTACTTACCACTGTCTTCCTCAATGATTACTGACAAACCTTTATCTGTTAAGGAGTCCTTAAAAGGCTTTAGCACACTTTTAGGTGCCGTTTTAACGGTTGCCTTACCTTTCAGGTGAATCAATAGGGCTAACTGCTCTGCCTGAGCCTCTGAATGATTCAGAACTTGCATAAAACAATCTATGACCCAATTAAACGTATTGTGTTCATCATTAAACACAATTAATCTGGCCACATTACCTGTATTATCGCTGTCTAATTCCTCAATCACTTCGGTTAAGATCAGCTCATCCGTATCTGCGTGAGAAAACGTCATATAGCTATATAATTACAAATTTTGCAAGGTATTTTTAACGGCGATAAAGTTCGGTAAATCTCCAGCACTTTCCAATACCTCTGCATATTGGATAATTCCATTTTTATCGACAACAAATGCAGACCTTTTTGCCACTTTTTTCATTCCCAAAACAAAATCTTCATACAGACAACCATAATCTGCAGAAACTGTGCGATTAAAATCTGCCAATAATGGGAAATTCAAATTTTGTTCTGCTTTAAATTTTTCCAGGGTAAAAAGAGAATCTACCGAAATAGCAATAACTTGGGCATTCAAATTTTTGTAAGACTGGATATCATCTCTGGTATTACACAATTCAGTGGTACAAACACCAGTAAATGCAAGAGGGAAGAACAAAATGACTACCGATTGGCCCTGGAAGTCTGAAAGAGATACTTCATTCTTCTCACTTGAGAACAAAGTAAACGAGGGAGCTGTATCACCGATTTTTAACATAGCAAGTTATTTTGGTTTAAAATACTATAATGACATTAATACTAAAATTGTTCATGAAAGAGCCTTTACGTTCCTATCTGGCATTGCATTTTTCAATTATTCTGTTTGGCTTTACAGCCATTTTAGGTGCCGTCATATCTCTTTCAGCGTTGCCTCTCGTATGGTGGCGAATACTCTTAACCGTAATCAGTCTTGGATTTTTTGCAAAATTAACATCCGTTTTTAAACAGGTTTCCACAAAAAATATCCTCTTTATCTGCGGAACAGGTGGTATTGTGGGTCTTCATTGGTTAACCTTTTACGGATCCATTAAAGCATCCAATGCGTCTGTTGGCGTTTTAGCTCTCGCCGCAACGCCTTTATTTACCGCTTTTCTTGAACCTTTGGTACAGAAGAGAAAAGTAAATATAATTGAAATAATACTCTCTCTACTTATTATACCAGGAATGATTCTGATTGTACGAACCTTACCGACAAAATTTTTAGATGGATTTTTGATAGGCCTTTTTTCCGCTTTCCTGGCTTCCCTTTTTAGTTCGTTAAATCAAAAATTAACCTTGCTCTCTGACGCTATTACCCTAACATATCTCGAACTCGGTAGCGCGCTCATATTGATAACCATTGCTATTCCCTTTTGGCTAACTTTCAACCCTAATGAAGCAGTAATTCCTCAGGGAACTAACGATTGGATATACATAGCTCTTTTAGCTTTTGTGTGCACCAGCCTGGCCTATTCTCTAACCCTTCATGCTATGAAGCAACTGAGTGCCTATACCGTTAGCCTTAGTATGACGCTTGAGCCACTTTATGGCATTGTATTTGCCTGGTTTCTGCTTAACGAGAACGAACAATTAACAAACTCCTTTTATTGGGGAAGTTTGCTAATTATCCTTTCTGTTATAATATATCCTATCTATAAATTCTATAACAACAAACGGATATAACGCTTATTTACTTTCTTCCGTTGGAGCCACTGCTTCTTTTGTTTCCTCTTTTATTTCTTCTTTTACTTCCTCCTTTGGTTCTTCCGGATGATAGTATTTCTCTTCCTCCTGATATGGGCGAGGTCCGATTAATTTTTCGACATCAGACTTATGTAAAACCTCTTTGGTAAGTAGCTCTTGAGCTAACATTTCCAACTCCGTTTTTTTCTCTGTTAATAAATTTTGAGCCCTTTCATATTGCAGTTGCAACAATTGTCTTACCTCGTCGTCAATCAAAGATGCTGTTTCGTCAGAATAAGGTTTATGAAAAGAATCATTTTGCATACCGTAAAATGAAACCTGACCTACTTTATCATTCATACCAAAAATAGAGATCATACTGTACGCCATTTTGGTAACCTGATCGAGGTCATTCTGGGCACCTGTTGAAATTTTACTAAAAATCAACTTCTCTGCTGCACGGCCTCCAAAAGTCATACATATTCTATCGAGTAATTGCTCTGTCCTGGTTATATTTTCTTCTTTTGGCAAATATTGCGCAAATCCTAAGGTTCCAATTCCGCGGGGAACAATAGTCACTTTTACCAATGGAGCTGCGTGCTCGAGGTACCAGCCGCAGATAGCATGACCCGCTTCATGGTAAGCAATAATTTTCTTTTCTTCTGGAGAGATTAATTTATTTTTTTTCTCTAATCCACCAATTACACGATCCAATGCATAATTAAAATCATCTAAATCGACAGCCGCTTTGTTTCTTCTTGCAGCTATAAGTGCTGCCTCGTTACAAACATTAGCTATATCGGCACCGGCAAAACCTGGTGTCATCTCAGCAAGGATAAAAGGCTTAACATCATCTGACTTGATAATGGTCTTTAAATGAACTTTGAAAATAGCTTCTCTTCCTTTTAGATCAGGGCGATCTATACCAATTTGTCTATCAAAACGACCAGGTCTGAGTAAGGCACTATCTAATATATCAGGTCTATTTGTAGCAGCCATCAAGATGACTCCTTTATCAGTAGAGAAACCGTCCATTTCTACTAAAAGCTGATTTAATGTATTTTCGCGCTCATCATTTCCACCTTGCATATTATTTTTTCCACGAGCCCTACCGATAGCATCTATTTCGTCTATAAAAACGATACATGGTGCTTTTTCTCTGGCCTGTTTAAACAAGTCTCTGACTCTTGATGCTCCAACACCAACAAACATCTCTACGAAATCAGAGCCTGAAATTGAAAAGAAAGGCACACTTGCTTCTCCGGCTACTGCCTTAGCTAACAAGGTTTTTCCTGTTCCCGGAGGGCCAACCAAAAGAACGCCCTTTGGAATTTTTCCACCCAATGACGTATATTTTTTAGGTGTTTTCAAGAAATCAACTACCTCCATTACTTCGACCTTAGCTTCATCCAGACCAGCGACGTCTGCGAAAGTAACATTCACCTTACTATTTTGGTCAAAAAGCGTTGCCTTTGATTTTCCAATATTGAAAATCTGTCCACCGGGACCGCCGCCACCACCACCAACTCTTTTCATAATAAAAAGCCAGATAGCAATAAGGATGAAAACGGGTAAAACCCAATTTAAAATAGGTCCTATCCAATTTGTTTTGGTAACATAAGCAGGGTGAACCCAATTTTCTCTTGGAATCCCTGCCTTTTCTTGTACTTCTTTCAAAGATGAACTAAAAACCTCTACGTTTCCAATATCTATAAAATAATGGTGTCTGTCTGCAGAAAGATTGGACTTTTCTATATCACTATATTTAGACAAACTGCCTTTTTTGATATAAATAAGCGCTTTCTGATTATTGACCACTTCAATTTTTTCAATATCAGAATCACGTATCATTTGTTCTAAACGATTTTGAGTAAGCTGTTTTTTATCAGCACCAATCATCGTGAACATATTAATAGCTATGAAAGTAAGAATGATTACTCCGTAAATCCAAAAACCATTAAAGCGGTTACCGCCATTTTCCGGACTTGCCGGCTTTTTGTTACTGTCCATGCCAGGAGGCTATTTTATTCTGAAATTAAAATATACACGGGTTCAAACAATCAATTACTATAATCGTTGCAATCCGCAGCTTTAATTGTAAAAAATTTACTATAAATTTTCGTACACCACCGTTTTTGCGTCACTCCATAAGTCTTCCAACGCATAATATTTCCTCATATCAGGGTGGAAAACATGCACGACGGTATTAAAATAATCGACGCAAATCCACAAACTTGATTTTTCCCCCTCAACATGATTGGGCTTGATATCTAAAGTTTCTTTTACATGGCGATTAATATTGCTCGCTATAGCTTTTACCTGGGTGTTGGAAGTGCCTTCACAAATAATAAAAAAATCAGTGGGTGCATCATGGAGATGCCTCAAATCCATTTTTACTATATCTATTCCTTTAAGATTTTTGATGCTCTCAATAATCTCATTGTTGAGGCTTTCCACCTCTTTATGAAATTTCTTTGGAGACTTTGCAATGGTTGTACTCAAAATGATTAATGTTTTAAAAAATAAAATTGGTAATTTTGAAGCAAGTTAAGAACTTTTAAAATAATAAAACTTGCATTTTAATAAGAATCAAAATATTGGTGATGTCTATCTTTTTTTTAATAGCATACCTTCTACTCACTCTTATGCAATGGAATTGCTTTCCAACAGTTTTCCAAAGCACGGAACCGTTATCTCTGCCGATTTCCAGGAAGCGGGGAAAGGTCAGCAAGAAAAAAACTGGTTTAGTGATAAAGGAAAAAATATTTTATTATCCATCATTCTTTTTCCAGATAACATTGCTCCATCAAAACTTTTTCTGATGAACATGGCTGTTAGCTTGGCCGTAAGAAAATCAATTCTCATTGAATATCCTGTGCCTGAAAATATTTATCTAAAATGGCCAAACGATGTTTATATATTCAATAAAAAAGTCGCTGGTATTTTAATAAAAAACAGTCTTAACTTTCATAAAGTTCAAAATACTATTATTAGCGTTGGATTAAATGTTAATCAGCCGTCTTTTCCCGATTTTCTTCCGTCGGCGACCTCCCTGTTTTTAAATACATCAAAAGAAACCAACCGAAAAGAAATCGAAAAAAATCTTTTTGCCGCACTGGAAGAATATTTAACATATATTAATGAACAACCCGATTTACTGGAATTTCAATACCATTCCTGCCTGTTAGGAATGAACAAAGAACATACTTTTCTTATTAAAAAAAATAATGAAACATTGCAAGGAACCATTACTGGCGTTTCTAACAAGGGTGAATTAATAGTAAAATCTTCTTCTGATTACCAGTCATTGTACTTTCAACATGGAGATTTAATTTATCTTTAACATTTTACCCTTTTTACTATTAAAATCAAGGCATGAAAGTTCACGTACTTACTATTGGTGACGAAATTTTGATCGGGCAAATTATAGATACAAATTCTTCGTGGATTGCACAAAGACTGAATCTTATTGGAATGAAGGTCAGTCAGATGAAGTCCATTTCCGATGAATTATCTGACATCAAATCACAGCTTCAACTTTCACTTAATGCGGTGGATGTAGTTATTATCACCGGCGGACTAGGACCGACTAAAGATGATATTACCAAAAAAGCATTAGCGGAATTTCTGAATGTACCTTTAGTTTTACATGAAGAAACGCTACAGTCCCTCTTTCGTTTTTTTACTAAAATTGGTCGTGACCCCAATACTATGGATCTGGCGCAACAAGCACAAGTGCCTGAAAATACAGTAGTTTTACCAAATAAAATGGGAACAGCGCCAGGTATGTGGCTAAATACTGGCTTGGGGAAAGTTATTATTTCGCTCCCGGGTGTACCTTATGAAATGGAATATCTTATGGAAAATGAGGTTATTCCAAAACTACAGACTACCTTCCCTTCCGAAATAATAATTCATAAAACCCTGCTTATAGCGGGTATTCCTGAAACAACACTCTCTCAGCGTTTAGAAACATTTGAAAATGAACTGCCTCATTTTATTAAACTCGCTTATTTGCCCGCTTTAAGTCAAATCAGGTTACGACTTTCTTGCTCAGGCGACAATAAACAACTATTGGAGGGCTTAATTCTTGAAAAAACAAACCAATTACATAACATACTGGGGCAGCTCGTTGCTGGTGAAGATGAAGACACACTGCCTGTAGTTATTGGACGAATATTAAAGAAAAATAATTACCAACTCGCTTGTGCCGAAAGTTGTACCGGCGGTTTTTTAAGTCATATTATTACCCTGGTGCCTGGTTCATCCCAATACTTTAAAGGGGCTATCGTTTCCTATGCTAATGAAATAAAAGAAAAATCATTAGGTGTTAATCCCGTTACCATAGAAAAATATGGTGCAGTAAGCGAAGAAACCGTTATTGAAATGCTCCATGGTTTACTTGCTCATACCAATGCAGACATAGGTGTTGCCATTTCAGGTGTCGCTGGCCCGGACGGTGGAACATTGGAGAAACCGGTTGGCACCATTTGGGTAGCCTTAGGTAGTAAAGAAAAACATCAGACCTTCCTCGTGAAAGCTGGTAAAAACCGAGAAAAAAATATTCAGTATGCAGCTTACGTTTCACTAAATTATTTACGTCTTTTTTTGTTAAATTGAATTAAGAATCATTTTAATAAAATACCTTGTATTTTTGCAGTAATTAACACGGATAAAATATCCTTATGACGCATTTTGAACTTGTCATGCCTAAAATGGGCGAGAGTATAATTGAAGCAACCATCCTTAGATGGACCAAAAATATTGGCGATTTAATTGAAATCGATGATACCCTGGTCGAAATAGCTACAGATAAGGTTGATACCGATGTTCCTTCTCCTGTAAAAGGTAAGTTAATCGACATCCTCTTTAATGAAAATGATGTGGTGCCTGTCGGTCAAACAATAGCTATCATAGCTACTGAAAAGGGTGAAGATGAAAAAACATATATTTCTAAGGATTTAGTTACAAATGAATCTCCCCTAAACCATACCGAGACATATTCTACTGATTATCAATTAACTCCTCCCGTTACATCCATAGCTCCAACCGTCAAATCTAACCGCTTTTATTCTCCTCTTGTGAAAAATATGGCACTAAAGGAAAATATATCCTTCGAGCAGTTAGACACTATCACCGGCACAGGTATGCAAGGGAGAGTAACGAAAAATGATCTATTGGACTATTTGGAAACAATAAAAAAGGTAGGTTCGAGTAAAAGCAAGACTCCCGAAAAAATAGTTATCCGAACCTCAGGCGAAAATGAGATCATTGAGATGGACAGAATGCGAAGGCTAATTGCCGATCACATGGTTATGTCTAAACGAACCTCCGCCCACGTAACTTCATTTGCCGAGGCCGATGTTACCGAAATAGTTCTCTGGAGAGAAAAAATTAAAAAACCTTTCGAAGCAAAATATCAACAAAAAATTACCTTTACCCCAATTTTTATTCAAGCCGTGGCAAAGGCTTTGTGTGATTTCCCTTTGATTAATATTTCTGTTGAAGGGGATAATATTATCATTAAAAAGGACATTAATATTGGTATGGCCACCGCCTTACCCTCCGGAAATCTTATTGTGCCCGTTATTAAAAATGCAGACACTCTGAGCTTGCCAGAACTTACTACTAAGGTAAATAATTTTGCAGACCGGGCCAGAAATAACCAATTGAAACCTGACGAAGTTCAAGGTGGAACTTTTACAACAACTAATGTAGGTACTTTTGGTAGTATAATGGGTACGCCTATCATAAATCAGCCTCAAGTAGCTATTTTAGCTATTGGTGCCATAAAAAAGAAACCCGCTGTGGTTGAAACGCCTTACGGTGACCTTATAGCCATTCGACATCTTATGTTTTTATCTTTATCCTATGACCACAGAGTTGTGGACGGAGCATTGGGAAGTTCTTTTTTACGTCGAATCGCAGATTATATTGAAAATTTTGATGGAAATCAAGGCTTTTAACCTTTTCAATAAAATACGCCCATGAGCCTTTGTCGGTCTTTCGCCCTAATTATGTTATTTCTTTATCTTTATCCTCTTTATTCTTTAGCGCAGGGTAATACCAAAAGATTTAATGAAGCGAATGAACTGTTTCAGCAAAAGAGATATGACGAAGTTTTAAGTTACCTACAGGTAGGAAAAAAGTTTTTCAAAACAGAATCACCTGAAATTACTTTCCTTAGTGCCGCAAGCTATTATTATAAAAATAAATTGGATGAAGCCGAAATAGAATTTGTTTCTTTACTAAAAAACAAAAATAGTCTTCAGGTAGAAGCGCTTCTTTTTTTAGGCCAAATACGCTTTCATCGTCAGGACTTTATCACCGCTTCCTCCTATTTAAAAAGTTATCTAAAAGCTATTTCTCCCTCGCACCCCAATAGAAATGAGGTTAGAAATATAATTAGACACTGTGCTACAGGGTTGGCCATTCAGTATCGTAATCCTTTAGCCGTAGTTGAAAATTTAGGAGGACAGGTGAACACGCAGGGTGACGAATTTGCCCCTTTTTTGAACCCTCTCTACCAAAACCGAATATATTATACTGCTGCCAATCCAACCGAGGGAAAAGAAGATTTACCACAAACTGATATTTATTATTGTGCTAAAGAAGATGGGGTATGGGAAAAACCAAAATTATTTAGCCCCATTTTAAATTCACCTAATCATGAGGTTGGTATCGGATTTAATCCCTCTGGACAGGTTTTATACTATTTTAGAGGAAATAATCTTCTCCAGGGAGCTATTTTCACAGATACCATCAGGAAATCAGGTAAATTTAAAATTAATCCTTTCTACCCAACTTTTGATCGGGTTTCTGCTCAGACACCACCTCATTTTATTTCTGATACCCTTATTATTTTTGCATCAAATACCTTAGGTGGTAAAGGGGGATATGATTTATTCAAAATAAGTAAACGGAATGGAATATGGTCAAAGCCCGAAAATATGGGTCCTGAAGTAAATTCTTTATATGATGAAAATTATCCCTTCCTGGCACCTGATGGAATTACCTTATATTTTTCCTCTAATAATCCGGAAAAAAGTCTTGGTGGATTTGATATATTTAAAATATCTCTGAATTCAGCCCAGGTGCCTGAAAATATGGGAACGCCCATTAATTCTACGGCAGATGATACGCATTTTACTGCCGCCAGAGATGGTGTAACGGCTTATTTTGCCTCTAATAGAAAAAGTGGATACGGCGCAAGAGATTTATACACTGCCTACTTTTTTGCGCCGTTGAGCGAAATGAAACCCCAATCTTTTACAGCTGGTATAGCTTTTAAAGATGATCAGAAAGTAGATTATTTTGAATTCAATGCCATAGTGTTAAATGGCGCTGAACATCCTTTGGAAAGTGGTAATAAACCTTACTTTAATGCCTTAATTCCTGTTTTAAATGAAAATGATGGGCTGAAGTTATTTATTTCTGCCTATCCTCATAAAGATTTAGATTTTGGTACTGGGGTGAGAAATAGCCTGTTCACTTTGGTTGATATTCATCGCTTTTTTTCACAAAGTTCCCTCAAACATCCAAACATAAACTATCGCGTAATTTGTTCTCCCTTATTTGATAAAGGAAATCAAGGTATTTCTTTTCGTTTCTCCGGTGCCAAGCCCATGGATATGGCGTTGAATACAAATTTGCTTTTTGATGGGGAAAATGGAAATATAGCTCAAGATGCCCTTTGCTTTAAGTGGCTTTTAAAAGAAATACCCTACACCGATATTCAAAATATAAATATTGAAGACATTAAAGGGCATGAAAACCTGCTGTTTGAGATTTTACCTGACAAAGACAAAATAGTCATATATAGTGGATTATTTAGTTCATTTGAGCTGGCTCAATGGTCAAATAACAAGAATTACGAAATTGTTGCCTTTTTAGACGGTGAAAAATTATCAAAAGAGCAAGCCTCTAAACTCATTTCAACCTATCCTGTTTTATCAGATTATATAAAGTAGTTAAAAAATTCTAAAATGAAAAAGCCACTTTTTAGTTCATTGATGGTGTTGCCGATGTTACTTTTCCTCTATTGTGGGAAAATAAACCCTCCCATGCCAAAAATATTTAGCGGGAAAATAGATGTTTCCACCATCAAACTTCCCGATGGTTTTAACATCGAAATTTATGCCGAAAATGTGGTAAATGCCCGGTCTATGACCCTTTCCCCCACTGGTGTATTATTTGTCGGTACAAGAGATAAAGGGAATGTATATGCATTGGTTGACAAAAATGGCGATTATAAGGTAGAAAAACAATACTTGATTGCTTCTAAACTGAATATGCCTAATGGTGTGGCTTTTAGAAATGGCGATTTATACGTAGCAGAGGTAAACAGGATTTTACGATTTAAAAATATAGAAGAAAATCTGGATAACCCTGGGGAACCTGAAGTCATTTACGATAAATTCCCCACAGAAAAACATCACGGCTGGAAATATATCGCATTCGGTCCTGACGGAAAGTTATATGTACCCGTTGGCGCACCTTGTAATATTTGTGAATCAGAAGATAAAATCTTTAATACTATTACGAGAATGAATCCTGATGGAACCAATCTGGAAATAGTTCATTCCGGTATTAGAAATACGGTGGGATTCAATTGGCACCCTACTTCAAAAGAGCTTTGGTTCACAGATAATGGCAGAGATATGTTGGGTGACGATGTCCCCGCTTGTGAGCTGAATAGAGCTGAAAAAGATAATTTACATTTCGGATATCCTTATTGTCACCAAGGAGATATACCTGACCCGGAGTTTGGTAAAAAATTTCCCTGTGACGATTTTGTGAAACCAGCTCAAAAACTAGGCGCTCACGTGGCTCCTCTTGGTATCGAATTTTATACAGGAAATAATTTTCCTGCTAGCTATAAAAATCAAATACTCATCGCAGAACACGGCTCCTGGAACAGGACTAAAAAGTCGGGCTACCAGCTATCTGTCGTGACACTGGATGAAAATCAAAAGGCTATAAGCTATAAACCATTCGCTACCGGTTGGTTAAATTCTAAAAATGACGACGTTACAGGACGTCCCGTTGACCTGGAACTATTACCTGATGGTTCAGTACTTGTATCTGACGATTATGCCGATGTTATTTATAGAATATATTACTCAAATTAACTCATTTTTATGCAAATAGCCGTTATTGGCACTGGTTATGTTGGTTTAGTAACCGGTGCTTGTTTTGCCGAAACCGGCAATCATGTCATTTGCGTCGATATTGATGCAAATAAAGTGGATAGATTAAAAAAAGGGGAAGTACCAATTTATGAACCCGGTCTGGATATAATTTTTGAAAGGAATACTAAACAAGGAAGGCTTTCGTTTACAACAAATCTTCCAGAGGCCATAAAAGATGCGGCAATTATTTTTTTAGCCTTGCCAACACCTCCCGGGGCAGATGGTTCTGCCGATTTATCCTACATCCTAAAGGTAGCTAAAGATTTATCTGAAATCATTGTTGATTATAAAGTCATTGTTGATAAAAGTACCGTACCCGTTGGAACCGCTGAAAAAGTATCAGCCATATTGGAAAAAAACTTATCGAAAAATCTATTTGATGTCGTTTCAAATCCAGAATTTTTAAGGGAAGGTGTTGCCGTTGATGATTTTTTAAAACCTGATAGGGTAGTCATCGGAACAAGTTCCGCAAGAGCTCAAAAATTAATGCGACAGCTTTACGAACCTTTTGTCCGTCAGGGAAACCCTATTTTCTTTATGGATGTAAGATCTGCGGAGATGACCAAATATGCTGCAAATGCTTATTTAGCCACGCGTATCTCCTTTATGAATGAAATATCTAACCTTTGTGAAATCTTAGGCGCCGATGTTGACATGGTAAGGAAGGGAATGGGCTCAGATTCAAGAATAGGAAAACGTTTTCTTTTTCCAGGGGTCGGTTATGGCGGCAGTTGTTTCCCAAAGGATGTTCAGGCGTTGGCAAAAACAGCAAATGACAATAATTATCCTTTCCACATCCTTTCATCTGTTATGCAAGTAAATGACTATCAAAGAGTAATACTTGCAAATAAAATAATTAACCGTTTTAATGGCAATCTTAAAGGCCTGAATATTGCCGTATGGGGCCTGGCCTTCAAACCTAATACCGATGATATTAGAGAAGCTCCCGCTTTGTTTATCATAGAAAAATTGCTGGCAGCCGGCGCAACGGTTAAAGCTTTTGATCCCGAGGCTATGCCTAATGTTCAAAAAACACTCGGAGATCGTATTATTTATGTTAATGAACCTTACGAAGCACTCATTGAAGCTGACGCTCTAGCTATTGTCACAGAATGGAGCCAGTTTAGAACACCTGGATTTAAAATAATGAAACAGTTAATGCGTCAACCTCAAATATTTGACGGTCGAAATTTATACGATTTGGACCAGATGACTGAGGAGGGATTCTACTATGAAAGTATGGGAAGATCGGTTATTTCCTAAATCACTACATTTTTTCTATGTTTCTGCATAACTTATCTTTTAAATCATTAGCCACTAATCCTTGCAGGGTACTTTTTATTTTGGTATTCTTAACAGCGGGCTGCCATAAAATAGATGGTACCAAGGCTGACGGGAAAAAAGTGGTGATAAAAGATAAAAATGGACTTCCGGTAGAAATATATACTTTAAAAGATTCTTTACTCCACGGGGAAAGAATCTTATTTTTTCCCGATTCAAAAGATACTGCGGTCTTGGAAACGCATAAAAATGGACATTTTAATGGTGCCTACCGAAGCTTTTTTTTGAAAAATAAGCTTAAATTAAAAGGTCAATACATCAATGATGAAATGGTTGGACTCTGGTATAAATATGATGAGAGGGGATTTTTGATTGAGGAGGTAACTTTTTCAAAAAATAAAGAAAATGGCCCTTTCAAAGAGTTTTTTCCTTCCGGGCAGCTAAGTGTTTCTGGAAATTATAAAAATGGAAATACCGAAGACGGTCCTTTATTATTTTATAATGAAGAGGGTAAATTAGTAAAAAAAATGATTTGTTCCGGTGGTATTTGCCGCACACAATGGAAAGATAACCAGTCCACAAAATGAAAAATGTACTCTTTCTCTTCTG
Source organism: Bacteroidota bacterium (assembly GCA_014190515.1). Classification (GTDB taxonomy): domain Bacteria; phylum Bacteroidota; class Bacteroidia; order Chitinophagales; family Saprospiraceae; genus BJGN01. Next base: position 7,547 of record BJGN01000019.1, on the reverse strand, counting down.
CTTGAGTATATGCTATAACGCATACGGCCAATTTCCGGGGGGGAAATCAGTTTTCAGTTTTTTAAGCTCTCCGTCCTCCGCCAGATTAACCGGACTCGGTGGAACCCAAATTTCAGTATCTGATAATGATATTAATTTGATTGGTGGTAATCCAGCTGTTTTAAATCAGAATATGACAGGAAAAATTGGACTAAATCATTTTTTTTTACCCGGAAATATACAAAGTGGAAACGCTGCGTATGCGTTTACTATAGCTGATAACAAAACATGGTTACATTTTGGTCTACATTATATTCATTACGGTGAAATGACCCGAACTGACGAGTATTTTCAAACAAACGGCACTTTCAAGGCAAATGAAAATAGAATGTCCGTCGGAGTTGCCCATTCTATTGATGACAGACTTCAAATTGGTTCTACCCTGTCTTACGCTCAATCTTCCTTAGGTGAATTTATTTCTTCCGCACTTGTTTTAGATGCCGGCTTATTTTATACTGATTCTTCAAAGCTTACTACCATTGGTATTGTATATAGAAATGCTGGCGTACAACTTAATCCATATTTTTTAGGTGATGGCAAGGAACCCTTACCTAGTGATTTACAAATAGCTATTTCAAAAAAATTACGTTATTTACCATTTCGGTTTACTCTTCTTTATAACAATCTAAATCGTTGGAACGTAAGATACTACAATCCAGATAATGAATCAACTAGGCTTATTATCGGAGAGGAATTAGCTGAACCAGCGCAGATTGCCATCTTTGTTGATAATTTATTCAGGCATATTATTCTCAATGGAGAACTTATTGTGGGCGCAAATGAAAATTTCAAATTAAGAATGGCTTACAATCATAGAAGTAGAATGGAATTTGGTACCGTTGGCGTTGGTGGTTTAAATGGCTTTTCCTTTGGATTTGGACTTAAAATAAAACGCTTTTCTTTCGATTTCGGCCGATCTATCTATCATCTGGGCGGTGGTTTAACCCATATAGGTGTTACTACTCAACTCAAGAAAAATATTTTTTGATCCAGCTGTTCTAAACGTTGAAGTAAATAATATAAATAGTACTGAAACAAGGGAGTTACTAAAAAATGAAGAAAAATTGAGAACTTATGACCACTCTTTTGCGTATTAATTAATGTTACTCCCTTAAATAAACCAATAGTCCAACCATGCAAAAATCAATATCTATTTCACTATTTTTTATAACTATCCTCACCTTCGGTGCTTCTGCTCAAGGGCGATATATTATCAAAGGTGGCGATCCAAATGGTATCAATAAATGGTATATGGGCCGACAAATTGCCCACGTAATGAGCCATTTTGGCATAGATTGGCTTGAAAGACAGGAGAGGGAGATGGAGGAAAACACCTCTCAATTATTGAAGAACCTTGATGTAAAACCTGGGATGATTATTGCAGACATTGGTGCAGGAAGTGGTTACCACAGCGCATTGCTGTCAAAAAAAGTGGGAAATGGTAAAGTATATGCCGTAGATATAGAACCAGAAATGATTGCCTACCTGAACAAAAGGATTAAACAGGAAAAACTATCGGGAATTGTGCCTGTGCTTAGTAAAGAAACGAGTGTTTCTTTGCCTGAAAACTCAGTAGATCTCGTTTTATTAGTGGATGGTTATCATGAGTTTTCTTATCCTTATGAAATGGCCATTTCAATGCTGAACGCTTTAAAGCCCGGTGGTAAACTAGTATTAGTGGAATTCAGGTCAGAAGATAACGAAGTGCCCATCAAAGACATCCACAAAATGAGTGAGGCACAGTCTATTAAAGAACTTAAGGCGGCAGGATTCGTCTTCGAAAAAAACATAAAAAATCTTCCCTGGCAACACTGCATGATATTTATCAAACCAACAAACTAACTTTCTGATTTATTATTATTTCATAAGATTATTTTCAAATATTAGTTCGCCGCTTTAGTCTGAATTACCAAACTATATCCTTGGAGTTCCTAATATTTTGTCCATTAGAAAGATTGGTCCGAAGCTAGTATTTTGGGAATAACTACTAGCTTATGAGTGATTCAAAAGAACATATAGTTATTTTAATATTACGGAATCAGGTGAATTTTTATCGCATTCAAACATTTTATAATAATTTGCTTTAAAAGCATAGTTGCTTAGCTTTTCAGGGTAAAAAAAGCGATGTGTTCGTTCGTTAATGTGGGTAATGTAAGTTAAACCATCTTTACCTTATTCATTTCCGTCTTTATCTGTTCAAATCAGTCGAAACTATTTACCAGTCAGCATCAAATTCTGTCATTAAGTAAGTAACGATCTTCTTTTTATTTGCTTTACATAAATTTATTAAGTTCAAATTAGCCGTATCCTTTCTATTTCCCTACCTTTGCAAAACTTAGCCTGAAAAACCAAATAATTGTTAAATTTTATATTGAACGCCAATTCATTGGTCATTATACTTTATTTATAAAATTTCAGGAAATGAAAGTGCTAAAATTTGGTGGGTCTTCTGTTGGAAAACCTGAAAGAATTAGAGGAATTGTCTCTATTCTTAAAGATTATTACTTAAGTGGACAGCCATTTACCGTTGTTTTTTCAGCATTTGGCGGAGTGACAGATCAGCTCATTGAAATGAGTCAGCGTGCTGCAAATGGTGATAACAGTTATCTTAATTTACACGAACAGTTCCGTTTACGTCATTTTGAAGCTGCCGAATCCTTACTTATTGAGCCCACCCGAAGTATTGTCATTGCTGAACTGGAAAATAATCAGGAAGTATTAAAAAATTTACTTCACGGCGTTTTTCTGGTTAGAGAAGCATCATTAAGGACCATGGACTACGTTCTGAGTTTTGGTGAAAGAAGTTCTTCCTTTATAATTTCGCACGTACTAAAACAAGCGGGCATTCCGGCAGCTTATTTAGATGCGAGGAAAATAATAAAAACCGATAAGAACTTTGGAAATGCAAAAGTTGATTTAAACAATACTTATCTAAAAATCAAAGAGTTTTATTCTCAAACAAATGAAATTCAAATAGTTACAGGTTTTATTGGTGCTGGAAAAGGGGGATTAACCACAACGTTGGGAAGGGGAGGATCCGATTATACGGCAGCACTCCTTGGTGCAGGCCTCGATGCTGAAGCTATAGAAATCTGGACCGATGTAGATGGCGTTTTAACGGCTGATCCGAGAAAAGTACCTCAGGCATTTACCATTCACAAAATGACTTATGCTGAAGCTATGGAAATGTCTCATTTTGGGGCAAAAGTCATTTATCCACCAACCATTCAACCAGCTTTAACAAAAAAGATACCCCTTTACATTAAAAATACTTTTAATCCTACTTTTGAAGGTACCCTTGTTTCAAATCATTCTGAAATGAGTGATAATCCTGTCAAAGGTATTTCGTCTATTCAACATATTGCATTACTTACCTTGCAAGGAAGTGGATTAATTGGCGTTCCAGGTATTTCCGGCAGATTATTTTCAGGTTTAGCCCAAAAATCTATCAATATCATTCTTATCACCCAGGGATCTTCCGAGCATTCCATCTCGTTTGCCATTCAACCTGATCAGGCACTTCTGGCAAAAGAAATAGTAGAGGCATTATTTGAAACCGAAATCCAGAATGGGCTCATTGATACCTTAAAAGTAGAAACAGATTTGGCCGTGGTGGCTGTTATTGGGGAAAGAATGCGTTATTTCCCTGGTGTGGCTGGACGTTTATTTCAATCCTTGGGTAAAAATGGAATTAATGTGGCTGCTATTGCACAGGGCTCCTCCGAGTTAAATATATCTGTTGTTATCAGTCGATTAGATGAGTCTAAAGCATTAAATGTAATGCACGAGGCATTTTTCCTTTCCCACACAAAAACGATTCATCTTTTTATGGTTGGGTGTGGTTTGATTGGTGGTACCCTTTTAAATCAGATACTAGCCCAGCAGGAATTTTTAAAGAAAGAACTCTCCTTAGACTTAAAGCTTGTTGGTTTAGCCAATAGTAAAAAAATGATAATCCGCCAAGAAGGGATTCCTTTAGACCAATGGAAGGAAACGTTAAATGAAATGGGGGAGACCAGCCAACTTTCAACTTTTGTGGAAGAAATGGAGCATATCAATTTACCTAATTCCATTTTTATTGATAATACCGCAAATGAAGAAATAACTCATTTTTACGAAGCAATTTTGAATGCCAGCATTTCAATTTCCACGCCAAATAAAATAGCCAATTCATCTGCTTATGAAAAATACGCCGCTTTAAAATCGTTAAGCAGAAAGAGAGGTGTTATGTTTCAGTACGAAACAAATGTTGGAGCGGGTTTACCTGTTATTTCCACATTGAACGATTTGATAAATAGTGGGGACAGAATCATTAAAATGGAAGCCGTTTTATCGGGTTCTCTCTCTTATATTTTTAATACTTTTGGAAATAATGGTCATACATTCAGCCAAATGGTTGAGGAAGCGATGGCTTTAGGCTACACCGAACCAGATCCAAGAATTGACTTAAATGGTATTGATTTAAGAAGAAAACTCATCATTCTCGCCCGAGAAGCGGGCGCGAGGATAGAAAGCGATGAGGTAATTATCACCTCAGTTCTTTCTGAAAATTGTCAAAATGCACCCGATGTGCCTGCCTTTATCAAAGCCTTAGCCGCTGAAAATGATACCTTTGAGCAGCTATTTTTAGAGGCTAAAGCAGAAAACAAGGTACTTCGAATGGTAGCTAAACTAGAGGATGGAAAAGCCAGTATTTCGCTGGAAAAAATGTCTGATACACATCCATTTTCCCAACTAAGTGGTAGCGATAACATGATTGTTTTCACTACCTCACGTTACAAGGAAAGGCCATTGGTGATTAGAGGGCCTGGTGCAGGGGCGGAAGTTACCGCAGCGGGTATTTTCTCTGAAATCATTAAAATTGCCAATCAACTCAATTAATCTTATGGAAATTCGTGTTTTTGCACCCGCCTCGGTGGCTAATATTGGGGTAGGTTATGATATTTTAGGCTTTGCTTTGGAGAGCCCCGGAGATGAAGTAGTTGCTCGATTTTCTAACGGAAAGGGGATGAGTATTGGCCAGATTACGGGAACAAACCGTTTGCCATTTTCGCCAGAAAAAAATACGGCTACTTTTTCGGCTCAGGCACTATTGAATTATATTGGAAAAAGCGAGATAGGCATAGAACTGGATATCCACAAAAAAATGCCCTTTGGCAGCGGACTAGGCTCCAGTGCTGCCAGTGCGGTGGCTGGCGTTTTTGCCGTAAATACTTTGTTAGGAAATCCCCTAACTAAGAAGGAGTTACTACATTTTGCCGTCCTTGGAGAGCAACTTGCCGACGGTTCTTATCACGCCGATAATGTTGCGCCATCCTTACTTGGGGGCATTATTTTAATTCGTGAAAATGCAACCCTTGACATAACTTCACTCCCCATTCCCGACGATCTGGTAGCTGCGGTAATTTACCCGGAAGTAGAAGTGCTAACAAGAGATTCCCGTAATATACTCAAACCTGATATTTCCCTTCAAAAGTGTATTGCACAAACTGGAAATTTGGCATCTTTCATTGCTGGACTCTATCGTTCTGATTATGAACTAATTGGAAGATCTTTGACAGATCATATCATTGAACCTCAACGAGCTGTGTTAATACCACATTTTTATGAAATAAAGAATATGGCTTTAAAAATGGATGCCCTGGGTTGTAGTATCTCTGGCGCTGGACCATCTATTTTCGCCCTTTTTAAAGGAGAAACGGCTGCCCAAAAAGGAGGTATGGCAATGAAAAATATTTTTGATCTACACGGAATACCTGCTACTTTGTACACAGGGAAAATAAATCAGGGAGGAGCCATAGTTCTTTCATAATAAAGATATATTCATGAAACTTTACAGCACGAAAAACAAAGAATTTGTTGTCGATTTAGAAAGAGCCATAATGGAAGGGCTTCCCCCAGATAATGGTTTGTACATGTCTAAAATCAAACCTTTACCCCGGTCATTCTGGGAAAAGTTTGAGAAAAACTCTTTTCAGGAAAACTCTTTTCAAATTGCAAAACATCTTTTTGAAGAATCTATTCCCGACGAAAAATTAGCAGAAATTACCTACGACGCTATTAATTTTCCAGCGCCAAATTATCTCTTAAATGATAATATAGCTACTTTAGAATTATTTCACGGACCATCCTTAGCCTTTAAAGATTTTGGCGCGCGATTTATGTCCAGAATAATGCAATTTTACAATGGTGACAATAAACAAGAATTAATCATACTTGTAGCCACCTCCGGAGATACGGGCGGAGCAGTTGCCTTTGGATTTCATCACGTTCCAGGCATTAGCGTTGTTATTCTATATCCAAAAGGAAAAGTAAGTGAGTTGCAGGAAAAGCAACTAACCACCCTGGGAGGAAATGTACATGCATTAGAAATAGATGGTACTTTTGACGATTGTCAGGCGCTGGTAAAAGAAGCTTTCCTGGATAAAGATTTAAATGCTCAACTACGCTTGTCTTCTGCCAATTCAATTAATATTGCTCGTTTAATTCCGCAATCCTTTTATTACTTCGAAAGCTATAGGCAAATATCAGAAAATATTAGAAAGACCAAAGACATAACCTACGTAGTGCCGAGTGGTAATTTTGGCAATATTACAGCAGGTTTAATCGCCAAACAATTGGGCCTTCCTATTCATCACTTTATAGCCGCAACCAATGTAAATAAAATAGTTCCCGATTATTTATCTACCGGAGAATATATAGCAAAACCCGCCATTAGAACCTTATCAAATGCGATGGACGTTGGAAATCCATCTAACTTCCCAAGAATTTTAAATCTTTTTGAAAGTAATTCAAAAGAATGTTCCACGTGGAACATTGTAAAAAATGAAATTACCGGAATAGCCGTAGATGATACCCAAACGGAAAATGCCCTCAAGGAGGTATATGAAAGGTACAACTATATTATAGATCCACACGGTGCTGTAGGGTATTATGCATTAATAGAGTACATGGAAAGTCATCCAAACACTTACGGAATCATATTGGAAACAGCCCATTCATCAAAATTTAAACCCGACGTGGAAAGAATATTGGGACGTACCATAGACGTACCAGAAAGACTATCTATATTGGCAAATAAAGAAAAAGTGTCCATAGAAATGGATACAAAATATGATGGCTTTAAAAATCAATTATTATCTACATTTAGTTAATAAGAGAAGGCTGATTATCGTAATTGAATGCAAATAAAGAGGCTGTCTAGAAGATAGCCTCTTTTTATATTGGGCTAATAAGCCTTTATGATGGCAAAAGATAAAAAATAGATGATTTTCTGTACATGTGCCCAATAAATCTCAGGTTTCGATTTAATATTTTTCTCTAACAATAAGGTTTGAATCAGGATTTACAGAATTTTGAGGATTGCTGAGAACCTCTTCGTTATAAAAACAACATTTATCCATAGATTCTTTCATGTCAACTCACAAGACATAGCCACACCGTTTTCGTAGTAATGTTCATAATGCCACCAGGCATTTTAGACATCCTCAGTATTAGCATAAATATAT
>BJGN01000018.1 GCA_014190515.1 Bacteroidota bacterium | reverse complement strand
TGCTACTCGGTGTGAGTTGTTCGTGCACGTATTTTATTGCGTCCATCTTAACTTAATTTTTTTTGACGTGCAAAAATATATAAATAAACTGGTAAATACAATTTTTACACATAAATACTTATAATCCATACAAATTAACGTAAAAGAGTTACAAATCCTTTGATTTCCACTGGAACGCCCCGGGGATCTTTATAGGAAATCAATGTAATATAAACGCCCTCAGGAGATGCTGAACCGTTATTCAGGTGATTTCCGTTCCAACCCTCTTTGATATCATCGGTAGAAAAGACTCTTTCTCCCCATCGATTCCAAATTTGGAATTTAAAATTTGTAGCACCCGTCATTATTCCTACTCCCCTGAAAATATCATTTTTACCATCATAATTTGGCGTAAAGGCATTGGGTAAAAAATACCTGACATCAGGCCTTACATCCAGTAAAGCCTGTGCGGTATCAAGACAACCACTTGGATGTGTTACAACGAGGGTTATAGTAAATATACCGGTATCCTGATAAAGATGAATGGGGTTTCTTTCCTCATGTTGAGCATTATCACCGAAGTCCCATCGCCAGCGTATAGCATTAATGGATTCATCTGTAAAGACAACTTTATTATCGATATTGGTTATTTGCTTCGGGGCAAAATCAAATGCTGCTTCGGGGGAAGAAGATATTTTAATAAGATTATTAAAAACGGTATCTATTTTACACCCTATGGGCGAGGTTACGGAGAGACTTACTGAATAAATACCTTCTTTAGTGTAAGTATAAGTAGGATTTAATTTAGTACTTTTTCCACCATCCCCAAATTCCCACTTGACCTTGTAGCTTTCATCGATAGGTTTTGAAAGATTATCAAAAACCATATTGACGGGAGCGCAACCTATTGCCTGTGAGGGTTTAACAACTAAAAGGGCTGGAGCGGGAAAATAACGTACTTTTTTTGTTACCGTTTCTGTACATTGATTTAAATCTTTTACTGTCAGGGAAACAGAGAATTCACCAGCTAAGTTATACTGGTGACCTGTTAATTTGCCAGTCCCTTTTTGACCGTCACCAAAAACCCAATTATAACTGCTTATTCCTCCACTTCCGCTCACTGACAAATCAGTGAAATTAACGGGTTGGGCATAACAAGTATCATAATTATAGGTGAAATCTGCTGTTAAATCAGGAAAAATAAGCACCTCAATATCTGCGGAATCTGCGCAACCTGTGCCCGGATTTAATAAAAGTTTCCCATTATACTTTCCAATACCAGGAAACTTCAAAGTTGGTTCCCAATCGGTTGATGTTATTTTGGTATTTCCAATAAGGAATTCCCACTTTTGACTTTTAATGGAGGCCCGTTGATAACTATTATTTACAAATTTTACATCGGTTATGCCGCAGGAAATGACTTTATATTCCTGATCTGTAACGGCAATGGCTTCGCCCAGTTTAGCAAAAACCAATGGGTCACAATCAGCAACGTTAAATTGAAAATCCCGGTTTGATTTACTTATTAAAATACCGTTTCTATATTCAGCAATACAAACCCCTACCACAAATTGTCCTTTTGCGGTTGGTTTTCCAGTTATCAACCCTGTTTTTGAATCTATGCTAACAATTGGATCCCCGGCCATGGGCGTTGATGACGTTATATTTCCACCTCTAAAGGTAACCAGTGAATAGGGAGGAGGACAAGCAGGCGTAGGATAAGCGCCATCACAAGTTCTGTAGATCACATTATTTGTGGAGGGACCACCACCGTTAAAAGGGGCACAAAAAGAATAAACTAAGGAATCTCCATCGGCATCTTTAGCACTATGATCGTATTTTAATTCATTATTAACACAAATAACCGTTGGAGGGAAGGTTTTAAATTCAGGACTGTTATTGCATAAAGCCTGTGCTTCCGGTGTTATTTCTATGCCATAAGTGGATCCCACCTGATCAGGATTAATGATATTGGTGATGGTATTATTTCGACAACATCTTTGATAGGACACGTGATAAGATACATTTCCAGGTGGAAGACGGATGCCGTAATTACTTAGCTTAAATTCATAAATACCCTCTTCAACACAAATATTAGGGGGTATTAAACATGGATAATCAGGACGTTCTACATTCCTTTTTGACGTTAATCTTACCTGAACTCTGGAAAAAACGGAATTTTGCCGCAATCTTCCGCAATCTGCATCCCCATTACAACGATAAATCCCTATTTCTGCAATATCGTCTAACTGCGCACACTCGGTACAATTACAATCCCTATACACTTTAAGAGTGAATGAGTAGTCTCCATTTCCAAGGCATTTGTAGGTTAAATTACCACCAATAAGGTGCTTTGCCTGTAAGTTTACGCCCCCAAAAAAAGAGATGCTGAGGAGGAGGATGAAGGGAAGAATGCGTAGATAGTTCATAATCTTATCTCATTAGTAGTACGGTTCCTGAAAAATACTGTTTTTCTCCCTTATTATCTGTATAACTGATCACATAAATGTAAGTATCTGCGGGTGCGGCCTTAATAGCGTTTGTCAGACTGCCATCCCAACCAATATTGGGATCGGTGGAAATAAAAACAGGGTTTCCCCATCTTGAAAATAACTGCATTTTATAATCTTTTAAAATTTCCAAATCACCTGAAGCATTAAATTCATCGTTAATACCATCAAAATTAGGCGAAAATGCATTAGGAATATATATTCTGACTTGTGGTTTAACATATATTTCCTGTGAAATAAGGTCTGAACACCCTGTTAAAATATCGGTGACTTGCAAACTAATAGGAATAAAACCCGTATCGGGTAGCGCATACGCAAAATTCAGCGTGGAATCTATTCTTTTTTCTCCATTTTTCCACAAATGCTTTAACTGGTTGCCTGAATTACTCGTAAAGGTAACGAGTTGTTTTAACGAAAGATCCTCCTTTGGGGTATATGTGAATGAGGCTTTTGGACCAACTCGAATATTCAGTTGATTGGTCAAATCTATTTTCTTAGTACAGACACCATTTCCAGTAGTTAGGGTTATACTTACTTTATAAAGACCCTCCTTAGTGTAGGAATGGGTTGCTGGTAAGGTGTTGGAAGTCTTTCCGTCACCAAAATCCCATTTGACGTTAACTCCGTCTAAGGGAATAAATGGATTGGTTGAGTATTTAATCTCATTTCCAAGACAGGCATTTAAAGGTGTATTTTCAATTTTAGAAATATCAGGAATAGGAAAATAAGGAAACGATTGTACAGAGCTATCCCGGCAATTACCCTCCCCATTAACTAATAATTGTATCTTGTAATTTCCACTTTTGGTAGGTGTGAAGGTTGGATTTAGATCGGTTGAAACTAATGAACTACCAACCGTTTCAAATTGCCAACGTAAAGTTTTTGGTGTTGAAAGTCCTTTATATGATAATAATATTGGATTTGTTTTGCAGGAATCTCCTTTGATTTCAAATACAGCGGCTATTTTTTGAGGAATAACTACCTTGAAAGACAATGAATCTTTACAGGTTCCCGTCGGATTAAGGACTAACTTACCATTATAGGTGCCCGGGGCTAAAAAATCAATGGTAGCATTGCGTTGATTAGACGTAAATACCTGGGTTGGGGTAGCGCCGGTAAACGTCCAGTTATAAGAGGTAATGGCGGAGGTGTCCTGACTGTCATTTTTGAAGGTTACTTTGGTCTCACCACAATTTTGAAAGATACTTTCACTGGTTCCGGAGACATTTGTGAGGGGTAAATTAACTTTTACTTTAGCATCGCAATTTCCTACATTTATTTGAAAATCTCTTCTCAGCGTATGGTACAAAATGCCATTCCGATAGCGTTTTACCTCAATTCCCAATACAAACTGTCCTGTTAAAGCTGGTTTACCCTGAATGAGGCCCGTTTTGGGTTGTATGGTAAGAATACTGTTTAATCCGAGGGGCTTAGCGCTCGTGAAAGTTGGCCCAGCGTACTGAACCTCATTGTACGGAGGAGGGAGATCCGGATCGGGGGCAACTCCGTTGGCACTTTTAGCATTAGTATTGTCGGGCCCACCGCCGGTGGTTGGATTAGCCAGCGAATAAACTAAACTGTCGCCACTAATAGAAGTAACCGACTGGTCAAAATCAAAAGACTGTCCGGCACAAAGAACGACAGGAGGGAAGTTTAAAAATTCCGGACTGTCTAATTTTGCTTTTTGAGCCGCAGAACTTATTTCAACAGAAAACGTCGCTCCGGTTAGCGCTGGATTGACAATATTCGAAATAGAAATATTCCGGCAACATCTTTGATAACTAATTACATAAGCAGCGTCAATAATGGGTAAATCGGTTTCCAATTCGTAAATTCCCTCCTCAACACATACATTAGGGGGTACTTTTAAGCAGTCATTTCCCGGATTTGGATTTATTTTTACGACGCTTGGTAAAGGAAAAATAATTGTTTTTACAGGGATATTTCTTTGATCCAGGCGGTAAATAGTAGCATTGGCAGCAAAAGTCCCTGGAGATGAATCAAAATTTGCCCCAGATCCCTTACAATCCCTATATATTTTTAACGTAAATTTGTATCGCCAACTATTAGAAAGAGGGTCATTGTTGGTATATCGCAGTATTTTGTAGCTCATTACCCCGCCAATGATGTGTTCCGCAAAAAGAGGGGTAGTGAAAATATAAAACATTAAAAACAAGAAACTCCTATTCAGCGTTAATAGGATTAATTTTGACTTTAACTTAGTTGTAAAATTTAACATGGTTCAAATAAATAGTATTGATTTTCAAAATATTGATCCTAAAATCTTGGCTGCAGCATCAGCCTTGAAAGAAGGAAAGATCATATTAATTCAAACGCAAACGTTGTGGTCCTTAATATGTTTACTTGACGATGAGAAATCTATAGAACGTTTACTATCATTTAAACGCGATAACTTTCATTTTAATTATGAATGCCTGGTCGATTCCATAGAACTATTTAAGCACTATGTGCCAGATTTATCCCCTCGGGTAGAAACCTTACTTTCTTTTCATTCCCGTCCCCTCAGTATTTTATTGACCGCGGATCATCTACCTGAACAGATTAGAAATTTATCTTCAAAAATAGCTTTCAGGATGGATAATTCTTTGGAAATTGGCACCATTATCCAACTGGTAAACCAGGGTCTTTGGGCTACCTCTGCATTTATCGGCGCTGAAATAAAATCCAACTCATTTGATTCAATAGATGAAAGAGCCAAAACCCTTGCTGATGAAATCGTTGAGTTGAAAAATAGTAAAAATATTACTGGAGAAGAAGCTGTTTTGGTGGAATTAGATGAAGAGGATAACCTTGAGTTTCTAAGGGAATAAGTGAGGGTCAGTTAATTTCTTCAAATATTCCTTCTTTTTTGTTTTTACGGACATTATCCCATTTAAAATATCGTCCATTCATCGCAATATAAACTCCCATCGGGAGAGTTTGTACAAAAGCAAAAGCGGTACCTAAGTTAAAAAAACCGTCAGAACTACTAAAAGTATAGGGAACCATTGCACCAACCAGCACAATGGTTTTATCCTTTACAAGATGGGCAATTACTCTGGCTGTTTCAACCATAGTATCTGTGCCATGAGTAATCACAATATTTTTTTCAGGTGTTGAAATACAGTGTTGCGCTATCGTATGCCTGTCATTATCTGTCATATCAAGGCTATCCATCATCATCAGGGTAGTCCAATCAACCGGAACTTGAAACCGACCTCTTGTGAGCATTTCTGGTAAATGAGAATCTTTGAAATAAAGGGAACCGTCGAGTTCGTTATATTCCTTATCAAAAGTTCCACCAGTTACAAAAATTTTAACAGTCATGAGGTTACTTTAAAATGATTTGGTCCAGATGTTTTCTGTTTGCACTTACTAATCATTGATTTTTATCAATTTGATTAACTTAACACCATGATGGGGGATTTTTGTTGTAAATAATCGAGAGAATTCACCTATTTCTTTTTGTTTCCAAACATCGCGTATCAACCATTTTCCGGGTAGATTGAATTTGTCAAGATTAAGATTAAAATGAATTTCTTTTTCGTCACCCCATCTGAAATAAGATGCCGGTTGCTCCCCGTAATTGGCCATATTGAACATACCTAAAGCATAAGAGCCGTCCTTTAACTCTTTCAGCCATATTTGTACTCCGTTGTCAAGGCCTATCAATCTCGCCGGTTTACCTAGAGGGTCCTGATTTATGTCAAGCACTTCATAATTATTGAGCAAATTAATGGTAAATGGGTCCAGTCGTTCAAGCGGACACCCAATAAGCATAGGTGCGGAGAGTAAGCTGAATATACTGACATGGCTATATTGCTCATCGGGCGTCAATCGGGTAGGGTGTAAAACAGGACCTATGGAAACATCACCGATAATCATCATATCAGGATCTGCCCAATGGCTGGGACCGGAAAATGGTGCCCATTTGTCTAAAGAGAAAGAAGTGTGATATAAACTCGTCCAACTATCTTTAATATCTGGACCTGTCCTGTACATTTGAGCCCATTTTGCCCAATCTGCCGCTTTATCAAAAGGCGCATTATTTGATAAGCTGAATACCACATCACGACCTGATTCTCTCAGTGCATCAGCCATTCTAATGGTTGAAGGTAGGTCAATTCTCCAATCATATTTTAAAAAATCTACACCCCACTCAGCCATCAGTCTGGCATCTTGCTTTTCAAATTTATATGGACCAATACGATTAAAAGAAGGTCTGTTTACTATTATTTTTTCATGAGTTTCTCCTCCTTTTGGATAATCAGAGGATGCGCCAACATAACCTGCATAACTTGAAATGTAGGGAGTAGAATAGAGGCCAACTTTTAGTCCCAGAGAGTGAATGTAATCGAACATCCCTTTAATGTCGGGAAATTTTTCATTAGGTTGAAGAGCCAGAGTAACGGAATCGCGATAGCCTTGCCAGGCATCGTCGAGATTAACATAATTCCAGCCATAGTCCTTTAATTTAAAATGAATCATGGCATTAGCAGAGGCCATAACCTTCTCCTTATCTATTTTTTGTTCCCAGGCATTCCAGCCATTCCAACCCAATGGGGGAGTAAGTGCAATGTCTTCACCAACCCTGATTTCAAGTGCTGCGGTGGCTTTACCATTGTTATTTTCAGCTATCAAGGTTACATTATGATTCGTTTTTTCCTTTAATACACCTGTTATCTGACCCGTTTTTTCATTTAATATAAGTCCGTTTGGTAAATTTAATGCTTTGAATATCATCGGTTTACTTCCAGATGCGGCGATATTATATAAAAATGGATTTCCAGGACGAACCCCAAAAAGTTTAGGTGAATTAATTCTCGGAATGGCGGCACTTTTGGGTGTAAGTATATACTTTTTGCCTTTATTTTCTACATATCCAATAGACGAATTTCCAATCATTTCTACTCTTGCATCCAACCAATTGGCATAAGTCCTTTTATTACTAATACCACCAACCGTATCCAAAACTAAAAGTCCAAGTTGTTTGATACCTTTCAACGACACATCGATAGCAATGGGATTATCTCCCATTTTCATGTTTTTTTTCTCAAAAAGGATTTTACCATCACCTAAAACATAATAGGATAAAGGTAAGGCTGGATTTCCTTCGTCATCATTTCCAATTTTAGCCTGAAATCTTAACGCTTTTTTATCTACATTGAAAGCCAGAACACAGGGTGATTGTGCCCCAACACCTCGCTGAAAGGACAATTTGTTCACCTTTAAGGTGTGAGATTCGTAATTTTTTTTAGCTTTTACAGGTCTTAATCCTTCAGAGAAGGTTTGAATTTGTAAATCATCCAACCAAATTATTCTGGTTTTTTGAGCCAATGCAGGAACGGTAAATAGCCATAAAAAGAGTAAATGTTTCACAGGAGTAATAGTTTATTGTTTTTAAAAAAGTAACGATTTAGAGGAAAGGTACGCTGAAAAACCGTTTACCGCAATCAGGCTGGAAAAACCTCAATGACCATGGCAGAGGCACCTCCTCCTCCGTTACAAATGGCAGCGAGACCATAGCCACCTCCATTTTGTTGTAAAGTATGGACCAAGGTTACTAAAATACGGGAACCAGAGGAACCTAATGGATGTCCCATTGAAACACCTCCGCCCCGAACGTTTAATTTATCGGAGGGGATAGAAAAAGTTTTGGCAAAAACCAGTGGAACGATGGCAAAAGCTTCATTTACCTCGACAAAGGAAATATCATCCCAGGTTAATCCTGCCTTATTTAGCGCCAGCGGGGCTGCTTTCACCGGAGCTATAGTAAACCATTCAGGCGCCACTTCGGCATCGGCGAAGGAAACAATTCTACCTATGGGTTTAATGCCTGATTTTTTACCTGCTTCTTTTGAACCGAGTAACAATGCAGAAGCGCCGTCATTCAAAGTACTTGCATTGGCTGCAGTAATGGTTCCGGTGGGAGAAAATGCAGGTTTAAGGGAAGGAATTTTAGAGAAATCTACCTTGTTGAATTCCTCATCTTCTTTAATCACCAGATCACCTCCTTTTTTTTGAGGAATGGTAATGGGTACAATTTCAGCATTAAAATAGCCCTTTTCTGTGGCTAATGCTGTTCTTTTATATGATTCTATAGCAAAATTGTCTTGTTCTTCCCTTGAAAAATGATATTTTTCTGCGGTCGCATCACCGCAATTACCCATGGCAGCACCATTGTAAGCGTCCGTTAATCCGTCTTTTGATAATCCATCCAAAACTTCAGCATTGCCATATTTATTTCCCCATCGAAGGGACGGAATATAATGAGGTACATTGCTCATACTTTCCATTCCACCGGCAATCACCCAATCGTTTACACCTGCTTGAATAGACATGGCTGCTAATTGCGTTGCTTTCATTCCAGAAGCACACACCTTATTAATGGTAGTACAAATAACGTTTTCGCTGAGTCCGGCACCCAGGGCAGCTTGTCTGGCGGGCGCTTGACCTAAATTTGAAGCGATTACATTTCCCATGTAAATTTCCTGAATTTCCTCTTTAGCAGGACCTTGCTCTGAAAATAATCCGTCGATGGCTTTTGATCCAAGGGCAGTAGCAGAAAGGCTTGATAATGTGCCGCCAAAGCTTCCAATGGGTGTTCTTTTTGCACCATAAATAAATGCTTCCATTCTCTTTTTATTAATTAAATAATCTTTTTTGTAAAATAGTTGACCTAATGTTAAAAAAAAGGTCTATATTTGCAGAACGAAATCGCGGTGTGGAGCAGTTGGTAGCTCGTCGGGCTCATAACCCGAAGGTCGTAGGTTCAAGTCCTGCCGCCGCTACAAAAATAAAAGGGAATCATTCATGGTTCCCTTTTTTATTTTATACTCATCGTTGATTTTTAAAATAATTGTAATCACCAAAATTGAAAAAAAACCTCATATTACCGGAATAGGTAGCATAATGGCGACCGGATTATTCAATATTTGTTTGAATCACCTGTCGGTGGTGAAAAGCTCAAAACGATTGATTATCAAAAAATCTATGGAATTAATTACCCTTCATCTTTGAATTCTCTAGATACTGTGAATTTTAAATCTGAATTATCAAAAAGTATCCTTGAAGGCAGATGAAGGAAGTTTCGATAATAAAGGAAATAGTATTGGACGATGTTATTCTAAAAGTAGCGAAATTAAAGATGCAAAAACCGTATTTGACCTACACAATTTGCGCAAGAATTTAAAACAAATACACCCTTATTTAGATTCTATCCAAGCATTTTGTGCTAAAAATAATTTTGATTTGTACTTCATAGCAATGCCATACTCACACGATTACCAAACATATACAAATGAGGCATAACGTTTGACAAGCAGGCGATTAGCTCAATTTTATTAAAATAAACCTTAATCTTTAAAAACGAATTGTTATTTCTAAATAAGATTTGGGCTGGCACTTACTTGCTGATATGCAGCACTTCCTTCAATGGGTTTGATATTATTGAATTCTTGGTCTTTTTTATTTTGCTCTTCTTCCAGATCATAATCATCTTGAAGGCCTAACCAAAACTTGGCGCTAGTTCCGAAATATTTGCTGAAACGTATCGCAGTATCAGCCGTTATTCTCCGATTACCCTTTATAATCTCAGAAATGCGGGTTTGAGGGAGAAAAGTTTCCTTTGCCAAACGATAGGCAGAAATCTCCATAGGTATTAAGAATTCCTCAAGTAGGATTTCTCCCGGGTGAATATTTTTCAACTTTTCCATAGCTGTTTTATTAATGATAATCCAAAATACTTATTTCATAAGCATCATTATTGATCCATTTGAAGATGATTCGCCATTGATTGTTAATCCGAATACTATAGTATTCTTGCAAAGCACCTTTTAACTTCTCAAGTTTGTTAACGGGAGGAGTGCGAAGATCATTAACATCCAGAGCGTTATTGATTATCCTTAATTTTCGACGCGCAACATCTTGAATCTCGTTTGGCAATTTTTTTGACCGAATACCATTCCAAATTTTCTCGGATTCTTTATCGCCAAAGCTCTTGATCATTAATTCTGATTTACGTTACTAATGTCAAAAGTAAGTATTTATTTTTTCTTAGGCAAGTTTTTCTGCTAGACTTACGCTGGATGAGACTGTTAATATACTGCCAGCGTTTTGCGGCCACCAGAAGAGCGGGACTTTTACCACAAAACTGTCTTTGGAAAAATGGCAATGGATAGTTATCCAAATTACTTTTCAATAATATTTTCATTTAAAAAGCAAATATTCCAATCTGTTAATTCTTGTTTTGCAATAGAAATTCTTTAGGAGTGGTACCCGTGAATTCCCGAAATACCTTATGAAAGGTAGATTTATTTTTGAATCCACATTGTTGCGCCATCTCAAATAAGTTGGCTCCCTTGTTTTGAGGGTCTGTTATCACTTCTTTTAATTTATCAACTCTAAAATGATTAATGTAATGTTTAAAATTGTTGCCAAATTGGTTATTCACCACCTGAGAAAGGTATTTTGTATTGCTTTTGAGACCGACGGCAACTAATTTTATATCTAAATCAGGATCCAGGAATAAATTTTTACTGATAATTAAAGTGTTTAATCGCCTGAAAAGGGTTACCTCATCCATTGGTTCTAAACTGCTTGCTTTATATTTTTTTTGAATCTGAAGCATGCTATATTCACTTTCAATTGATTTATTACTTTCATCTATTTCAAAAGCAATATAGTTTGTAAGCATTTTTTTATCGTTAAAAACGGGGTGAATAGCCAAATGACAGAAATAAGGTTCACCCGATTTTCGATAGTTTAAAATTTGGGTTTCAACAGGTAATTGTTTTTTTAACGACTTACTTATTAATTCAATGGTTTCTTTTGATGTGTTTTTCCCCTGTAAAATACTACCTGGTTTTTTACCGAGCACTTCGAATAATGAATACCCTGAAATAGTAAGAAAGGCATCATTTACCCAGATAATACTTTTCTTTTCGTCGGTAAGAATTACCGCTACTTCGGTAGTTTTGTTTTCATTCATAATTTTTTAGTAAGGAAAATGAAACATTATTTTTTTTAAACGGTTCATTCCCTAAATGTTTTTTAAACGGTTTCGATATCTATATTTTATTATATTTGTATATAAATTAATGTATTACCTTTTAGAATAAGTAGTTCATTATTAACGTAAACGTGCAATTATATCAAATGGTTCGTTTCAGGATTGAGTAGTATGGGAAATGAAAGGTTAAGGACAAACGAAAAAGCTTTAGATATTTTAGCACTTTCAAAAGATATAGATTTTTTGAGGTGGGTTGCTGACTCCGGACATTTAATTGCGCCGTCCAATCTGGTTTTTAATACGCTCTCTCCCGCGCTGACCTGGGAAATTTTTCATAAGCAAAAATTGTTTTACTCAAGTTTTGGGATGCCTTCCCTTAAAGTCGGATACCCTTTATTGGTTTCTATGCAGGGAAACGAGGTTAAATCCATACCTTTTTTTATTTGGGATATTTCATTGACACCCGTTGATAAGGTGGGGGTAAAGTGGATGTTTTATCGGAATGTTTCCTTGTTACCTGTAGTAAATCCTGTAATATTAGCGCTTCCTTCCTACGATAAATTGAAAGCAGTGATTTCGCCATTTTTAAATAAAAATGGAATAGATCTAGATGATTTTAGAGCTATAAATCAAGCTGTTGATCCTCTATTTAATAGTAATGATGTTATTGTTCCTTTGTCTGCCGCAGACAATATAGAGATTAGGAAAAATGAATACAAAATTTTAAATTCGGTTCAATTAATGGTTCTTAAATCATTTTTTGAACAAAAAGAAGATCCAATTTATTTTGATAAAAACCAAAATCTTACCTTACCAGGACATTCTTTTGGTTTGCAAGTTTTACTGCCTGAACAGGCCGCAGCATATCATAAGACCCAGGAAAATACGCATACAATTATTGAAGGAACAGCAGGAACCGGGAAGAA
This sequence comes from Bacteroidota bacterium, assembly GCA_014190515.1. Classification (GTDB taxonomy): domain Bacteria; phylum Bacteroidota; class Bacteroidia; order Chitinophagales; family Saprospiraceae; genus BJGN01. Next base: position 23,579 of record BJGN01000018.1, on the reverse strand, counting down.
ATTTTTATTATTTAATTTGGTATCTAATGCTTTATCAAATGGTAGGACCTGCCTTATTATTTCTGAAAATAATGGTTTTTTTACCTCCATGGACCATTTTTTTTCTTCAAATAATTTGGAAAATTTGGTTTTATCTCAACAAGGGAGCGAACTGCTAAGGCAACTCATAAAAAGACTAACTTTTATTATTCAACAGGAAAAAAATTCTCCCGTGTTTGCCGGGGATAACTTTAAAGAAATTTTGGCTTCCTGCCAAAGGCTTTTTACAAAGTTATCTATGGCTTATGCTGCGTCCAGAAAAAAAATATTTGACCAGCTTGATTGGACAGAGGTTGTCACCCTTTTTTTACAAAGCCTTAGCAGTGATGAAATTAAATTAGTTAATATTAGAATCCCTACGGATAATTTTAATTTTATACCCTCGGAATTTTATTCATTATTGTCAGAAATCGAACCCTTACAAAAAAGATTTGAAGCGATTAATACGCTACAACATCCTTTAAATGTTTTAAATACAGGCCTTATAGACATTTCTGATTTTAAAGAAGGAGTAGATCAGTTTTATTTACTTCTAAATGAAGAAAGGAATAACTTTCGATTTATTCTTGTTGAATACTCAAATGGTCTGGCACAGTATTCAGACTCCTTAAATATTCGCTTGTTTAATGAAATTCAATTGATTATAGAGCTTATAGAGGATTTGAAAAATAAATTTGATGGATACTTTGATTTATATGGCAATGATTTTATTTATACGAAAAGTTTTTCCCTTCTTTTATATAGTAAGGTAGCTGGTCGGGGAAAAAAAATTGTAGAAGCACGTGAAGAACTAAAAGTTTTATTTCAACAGTTATGTAATAAAATTCAAAACCAAAAGGTCTGGGTTTTTCCTGAAATACCTCAGGATTTTGGTGCTTCCCATTTAGGAGATTGGATGGTGTACATAGACGCATTGAAGGAAAGTGCCGCAGAATGGCAGTCCAGGCTTCCAGATTATGTGAATGAGGAAGTTCTTCGTGCCTCCAGTACCAATGTAAATTCTTTTGGGAATACGAAAGATTTATTTGTAGAACTTGAAACCTTAATGGATGAAGCTATTCATCGTTTTAATGCTAAGTCATTCTTTCTAGAAAAACTAGAACATCATTCTCTAACCTTAGTATCCCGTCAAAAATGGCTGGAATCTTTGGTTAATAATTTGGATTTGATTCTTATAAATTTTCGTGACTTTCCCGTCTTTTATCAATGGCAGTTAAGTTGGAAAAATCTTTCTAAAGGGGCAAAAACAATTATACAATCTTTTTCGACAATTAATCCGGAGGATTGGTTAATGACCTTTAAAAATTGGTACTTACACCAGGTCTTGTTACGACACTACCATCACCAACTTCCCGATTCATCCCTGCCGCTGGAGACTTTTGAGGCCGATTGGGAGCTATTTCGTAGCATGTTACCCCGGCAGATACAATCTGTGTGGTTTCAAAAAAGGAAAGAACGTATTAAACAGTTAAGGAAAGAAGAGAAACAGACTTTACAGAAGATTATAAGTTGGTTTGAAAAAGAATCATTGAATGAAGTGGATTATTTATTGTTCTTAAAGGATATTAATCCTTTATTAACAGACTGTTTTCCAGTGGTATGTATGACAGTTAATCAGCTAAATGAGCTATTTGAAGATAATTCATCCCTTCATTTTGACCATATTTTTTGGGGCGATGCATCGTATTCATCTCCCGCCGTTTTATCAAAATTTCAATCGCTGGCTCCTCGGGTGACTTATTTTTATAATCCTTCATTTCCTAATGAATATTTTGATAATGAGCTAAAACATAGGTATCCAGTTTCTCGCCTATCCAAAATTCATTGCTTTTATCCGGGTAATCCATGGCAACAGTGGCAGGGAGGTCACCCTACTATTCATGCAATTAAAGATGCGAATGTTCATTTTCATAGAATTAATGGTGTCCTTCAGCCGAATGGGATAAATGAGGCAGAAGCCACTTTTCTCATCAATGAGCTATCAAAAATTCGCTACTCAACGCCTGAAAATATACCAACCATCGGGGTTGTTTGTATGTCGGAAACTCAACGGAATTTTATTTCAACACTGATTTTTAAGATTCAACACCAGGAATCAACGCTGAATAATCATTTTACTTATCTGGTAAAATATGGTTTGGAAATTTTAACCCCAGACGATATTCAATCTAAACATTTTCATTCGGTGTACCTTTTAACCACCTACCATGATATTAATGAGTATGTAAACGAGGGTTATTTTACCTCTTCTTATGTAGAATTATTGGCGCAGTTACCTTCGGATAATCTGACGGTCATAACTTCCTTTAGTAGAGCACAAATGGTGGAAGTGGAAAATAAAGATGATTTATTCATTCCTTATTTAAAATTATTAGAAGCCATAAGTATTAGAGATATCTATTCTCTGGATTATGAGTTTCAAAAATTTAAGCCCGAAATAGAAGTAGCGTTTAAAGCGCATTATCCTTCCTTTTGGTCAGTATTGTCGTTGAAACTAGAAGATAAATTGCCAACTCATGAAATTCAAAAAAATATCTTTTTCAATCAGGACTTTTTTCCATTTTTTATAAAGAGAAAAATGGCTCAGTCCAATTATATATTTTTTCTGTTAGATGGATTTCATGCCAATGAAACCCACACTGACTTTATTTGGGAAGTAAGACAAACGAATAAATTAAGAAAGTATAATATTGAATTATTACCTGTCTGGACCGTAAATTGGTGGAAAAATAATAGCTTAGAAATCAAAAGGTTACTTTCAAATATCAATGATTTGGATTAATGGTTTATTTTACGCCCTCGAAAAGCCAGTTGGCCAAAGCCTGTCGGTTGGAAGGCAAAATAAATCGCTGTTGATCGAAATTATTCCTCAAGTTACCTAGTTCAATATAAATAGCTGGCATGGGCGCATTTTCAAGAGAATATAATTCGCGGCTTGACAAGGTCCCTTTATAAACACCCGTTGAGCGATTCTCCTTGTATTTTTCTCTGAATGTGTTATGAATATTATTGGCCATTTGATGTGAAATTTGACTGTTCGCCTGATGATAAAGAAAAAGGTCAACCTGTTGTTCTGTGTGCCTCGAATCAACATGAATTTCTAAAAGAAACTGACCATTAGGTGCTATTTTTTTATTTTTTTCGTACAATGATTTTACTACATCTATCCGCTGTTCCAATCTTTTTAGTTGACTCAGAGGGATTTTTTGACCTCCCCAGACCGTTTCATCCCTATCGCAAAGTAATATTTCGTCATCTCTGATACCATCATTGCCATCCCGGGTAATCATGTAGGACATGGCTCCTTCTTGAATAAGTTTTCTGCAGAGTCGCAAGCCTACATCATAAGCATATTCGTCTTCACAAAGCGTATGACCATTTTTCACCACCTGAGCTCCCGGATCAGGCCCGCCGTGGCCGCTGATAATATAAAATATTTTCCCTTTTAATACATCAGAGAGGATCGGTGTTGATTTATATTTTCCAAAAATCGGGAACCCCTTTTCATTAGAGGTAACAGAGGTAACTGGTAAATTACAGGGGGTAAAATGGTGAGGAATCCATAGCATTTTATCAGTTTGAAATGACTTTGGTTTAATGCCAGCTGAAACAAGTCGTTCATTGTATTTTTCAATTTCTTTTGCTTTCTCAAATTCGGTAATGCCTAAGCTTGTACGGATTGATTTACCGTCAAAGCTCACCTGTTTAATAGGCAAAAGGTATGTTTTATCAAGAATTAAACTCGCCTCGGGAGATAAATTATTTAGGGAAAGAAATTTTTCCTCATTACATGCGTGGGTATCTAAATGGTAACGAACCAATAATTTTTTTATCCCATCTCCTTGTTTGGCCTTCACCGTTAACCAGTCTTCCTTGATATTTGCAGAAGATAGCAGCATAACTATGGCAAAGATTGATGATAGTAGTTTATATTTGTGTTCATGAATAAATCTAGGAGGAGTTTTCTTTTTTAAGAAATTGAATATGAAGGATTTACATTTCATTTTATTGTTGTTGCGAAAAGAGTTTTTGTTAGAGTTCAGAACTCGTTCTGCTATCAGCGGTATATTTTTGTATGTAATTTCCACTTTATTTGTTGTTTATGAAACTTTTATCAAGATACAACCCAATGTATGGAATACCCTTTTCTGGATTATTCTATTGTTTGTTGCCGTTAACGCCATGGTCAAAAGTTTTGTTCAGGAAAAAGGAAACAGGGTGCTGTATTATTACAGTTTATTGAACCCATCTCATGTATTAATAGCAAAGATAGTTTATAATACCTTGTTACTATTAGTATTAAGTTTATTAATATGGGGTTTATTTATATTTTTCGGTGATAATCCTGTAAAAGATATAGGTTTATTTCTATTTATTTTGTTTTTAGGAAGTTTTGGATTTTCGGTTACTTTCACCTTTTTAGCCTCATTAGTGGCGGCGAGTAATCAAAGTTCCACGCTGCTAGCCGTATTAAGTTTCCCATTAATAATACCGATTATATTGCTGTTAGTAAAAATATCAGCGCATGCCTTAAGGCTCATACAAGACACAGCAGTTAGCGGTGACCTTGCGATATTAGTGGCCATAGACTTATTATTATGTGGGGTTGCATTATTGTTATTTCCATTCATCTGGAGAGATTAAATGAATTATCATGATTGAAAAGGGCAAAATTTGGAAATTTTCAGGGGTTATTTTAATCGTTTATGTCATCATAGCGGGTTTATTAATTCCCTTAAAATCAGGTATTGAATCTGTCGAACCTTCTTACGGAAATGCGGGGGAAACTTTAAAAATTCAAGTAACAGGTTACAACACGCATTTTAAAGAAGCGGGCAATTCCCTTCGAGCCTGGTTAAAATGGGAAAACGGGAAGGCTATTGCGGCTAAGGAAATGGTTGCTTTAGATGAAAGGAGGGTGGATCTAACTTTTTCTATTCCTAATAATTTACCTGAAAATACAGAAGTTCAGGCGGTTACCCTCCTAATTGATAGTGAGGCAGACGGCACTTCCGTGTTGCCCTCAGCGATTTTTTTAACGCAGACAGAGAAAGTGTTAACCGCAGAGGAAGTTCAATGGGTTAAGCCAGCGAATTTTTCAAATAATGGACAAATAACTTTTCCGTTCAGGAATATTCTGGGCGAAACCATTCGGAACACTTATTTTCATGTGCCGCTTTGGTTTGGTATGATGTTCCTTTTTTTATTTGCAGTTATTCACAGTATTAAATATTTGAGAAAGGGGGACGCTGAATCTGACTTAAAAGCAGAAGCATATACCCAAACGGGCATATTTTATGGATTACTTGGTCTCATAACCGGTGCTCTTTGGGCAAAAAACACCTGGGGCGCCTATTGGAGTTGGGATATAAAGCAGAATATGACCGTGGTTGCGTTATTAATCTATGCTGCCTATTTTATTTTAAGGGCTTCTTTTGAAGACCCTGAGAAGAGAGCGAGGGTTTGTGCAGCTTATGGAATTTTTGCTTTTTCTACCCTCATTCCCCTTATTTATGTTATTCCCAGACTGACCGACAGCCTTCATCCGGGTTCGGGGGGAAATCCAGCTTTTGGTTCCCAGGATTTAGACAATACGATGCGCATGGTTTTTTATCCGGCAGTTATCGGTTTCAGTCTATTTGGATTTTGGCTAAGCTCCCTCCAATTTAGGTATTTAAGACTTCAAAAATTAAGGGAAGATGTCGATTAGATGATTTTTATCATTCTTTTTATGAAAAAAATCAATCATTTTACTCTCAGCATGAAACAATTTTGTACTCAGTATTTTTTTAAAATATAACCTTTAACGTAAATTTCATGAGCCGATTTCTCTTAATAGTTTTTATGTCATTCATTTCCATTTTTTCAGCTTCAGCAGCTAACGCTGATTTTATGAGAAGTATTGGAAAAATTTATGTAGTTGTCGGGGTTATGCTATTGCTGTTTTTAGGAATAACCTTCTACTTAATTTTAATTGACCGCCGCCTTACCAAATTTGAAAACCAAATAAAATCAGATGAGTAACCAGTTTAGTTTTTTTGATAGCGTAAATGTCTATTTTGACAGAGCAGCTGAGCATACGGGCCTGCCCCCGGGGCTATTACAACAAATTAAAGTATGTAATGCCGTCTTCCAAATTAACTTCCCAGTTAAAATAAAAGGTGAAGTAAAGGTTATTGAAGCCTACAGAGTTCAACATAGTCATCATAGGACACCAACAAAGGGAGGTATCCGTTATAGTAACCATGTTTCACAGGACGAAGTGATGGCACTAGCTGCATTGATGACCTATAAATGTGCTATTGTAGATGTTCCTTATGGTGGAGCAAAGGGTGGTGTTAAAATCAGTCCCTGGGAATACACAGAGGAGGAACTCGAAAAAATTACCAGGAGGTACACCACCGAGTTGATTAAGCGAAATCTTATAGGTCCGGCGATTGACGTTCCTGCACCAGATTACGGCACAGGCCCAAGAGAAATGGCCTGGATTTATGATACCTATAGAACCTTCAAAGGGGACGAATTGGATGCAGCTGGTTGCGTAACGGGAAAACCTGTTAATCAACAAGGTATTCGGGGGAGAACGGAGGCAACAGGTAGAGGTGTTTTTTATGGCATTCGCGAAGCTTGTTCTTTTGCCGAGGATATGGAAAAAATTGGCTTGACTCCCGGAGCCGCTGGTAAAACAATGATTATTCAGGGAATGGGTAATGTTGGTTCCTATACAGGTATGATTTCTCAGGATGAGGGACAAATAAAAATTATAGGTATTGGTGAGGCGGAAGGGGCAATCTATCACCCAGATGGTATCGATGTCCATGCTTTATTAGCTTATAGAAAGGCAAATGGTACTATTATTGGCTTTCCCGCTTTGAAAACCTTTGAAAAAAAGGATAGGGAATTAATTTTGGAACAACCTTGCGATATTCTGGTGCCCGCTGCTTTGGAAAGTGTAATTACAGCAGATAATGTTGATAATATAAAGGCTAAGATTATTGCTGAGGCTGCAAATGGTCCTATTACCGCTCCCGCTCAGGAAAAATTATTAGCAAAAGGTACTATCATTATTCCCGATGTCTATTTAAATGCAGGGGGCGTTACCGTTTCTTACTTCGAATGGTTGAAAAATCTTTCTCACATGCGTTTTGGTAGAATGGAGAAAAGATTTAATCAAAATCAATTAACTCAGGTGATTCATCTGGTGGAGGAATTAACGGGTAGAAACGTGAATGAAAGAGAATTTGCCTTAATCGCCAGAGGGGCAGATGAAATCGACCTCGTTCGGTCCGGGTTAGAGGAAACGATGATCAATGCTTATCGCGAAATCAGAGAGGTCATGGTAAATAATCCTTCTATACCAGATCTTAGAACTGCCGCTTTTGTTAACGCAATTAATAAAATAAGCAGTGATTATAACTCTTTAGGTATATTCCCTTAATCCACTCTTTTTGCCATACGCTAAAATTTAATTGGGAATTAACAATTAAATTTTAGCGTATTTGTAATATTATTTGTTCTTTTGCGTTTTATTTAATAAACAAAGAAACCCATGAATAATTTACCTGCACAAGAGTCTTTAGAAAAGTTAGATAAAACAGATTTAAAAATTTTACATATTCTTCAGGAAAATAGTAAAATAACTAATCTTGATTTGTCTAAAAAAATTGGGTTGTCGCCTGCCCCAACCTTGGAAAGGGTTAAAAAACTGGAGAACACAGAAATCATTCAAAGTTATCATGCAAAAGTAAATCAGCAAGCTATTGGTTTGAATGTAAAGACTTTCGTTCAGGTTTCTTTAGCCTGGCAAAAAGACAATGCCCTAAATAATTTTATGGCAAAAGTGCAAGAGATTGACGAAATTGTAGAGTGTTATATTATCACCGGAGAAGCTGACTTTTTAATGAAAATTGTTTGTAAAGACATTCCAACCTACGAGCAACTCCTTTTTAAAACCCTCTCTCAAATAGAGGAGATTGAAAGGCTTAAAACGTTAATGACGCTTTCTACTATAAAAGATTCTTCCGTTCTACCTTTCAAATACGATTAATTATCTTCTCCCTCAAGGAGGACACGAGTCAGCATTAACAAAAATAGACGACGATTTAAAGGCAAAGTAAGGCAATAGCGTTACTTTGTCTATATATTTCATAATGACATATATTTCATAACGTCCCGGCCATGGAAGTGGAATAGCTCTCTGGTCTATGGGTGTATGCCAACTCCTAAATCCTTCCTTATGGATGGCATACCAAGTATATACCGTTCCTGCATTTTCCGGTATCCTTATGTTGGGTACAGATGATATCTTGACCTGAGCCACGTTTTCCTGGCCAAAACCTGCGCAAAATGGTTTGTTTTCAACTAGTTTGATTCTAACTACTTGTGCATCAAGTTTAACTGAGAAAATAGATAAACATAAAATAGGAATAAATAATTTGTACATAATCTATTATATATAGACAAATATATACAAATTAAAATAAAAATACATATTAAAGTTTGTTTTGATGTGTTCTCTTTTTTAATTGAAAAGGCTATATTGGGAGAAAATAATAATGGATATATGAGAACGAATTTTCTTTTTCGGATTAATCTGATGGTATCAGTCTTATTCCTGTTCATTACCTCTTTTTTATCAGCACAGAATAATAAAAATCAACCCCTTGATTTAAAAGCTATTATGTCTGGTGAAAAATATATAGGATATTCTCCGGAGGGTATTTTTTGGCACCCAAACAGTAAAGAAATTTTCTTTTCATGGAATCCTGATAATGATTCATTGAGAAGTACTTATCAGGTGAAGGCGCCATTTTCAACAGCACCAATCAAATTACCTGCCGATAAGTGGCTGGCTTTTCCTCCAGGAGGTGTATTATCTAAAAATAAAGGGCTTAGGTTCATTTTAAGGGAGGGAGATATTTATAAACAAATTTTGCCCGATGGGCCGCTCACTCCCTTTGTTATTTCCTCGGACAGGGAATCGAATATAGCTTTTGCCAAAGGGGATTCTATGTTGACTTTTCAACGAAATAATAATCTTTTCGCTATCCATTTATTTGACGGTTCATTGCGTCAACTCACCCATTTTACAGAAGTAAAACCTACTACTCCCTCTTTAAAAAACACGGCTGAGCAATGGCTTGAAAAGGAACAACTCGATTTATTTGATGTGTTGGAGGACAGGAAAGCGATAGCAGATAAAAGAAAGAGGGAGGAACCTAAATCTAATCTTTATTTACCTAAACCTTTTTTTCTACAGAACAAAAGATTGGTGCAAATGTCCCATAGTTCTGACTTAAAATATGTTGCCTGCAAATTGGTAACAGAAAATGTGGGTAAAGAAACTCAAGTGCCTGATTTTGTTACCAATTCAGGTTTTACAACCAATCTCCGCTCCAGGGAAAAAGTTGGCTTTCCTCAACCTACTTATGAGATGGGGGTGTTCTTAACAGAAAAAGATTCGTTTTATACGCTGAATGTTAAGAAATTATCAGGTATTTATAAAAAACCAGAATATCTTAAATGGTATCAGGATTCAAAAAATCCTTTTGTCGATACCTTTCCTGAGCCAAAACCTGTCGTTATCAACGGCCCTGTTTGGAGTAGTAAAAATCAACCCCTTTTTGTGGTTCGTTCTTTAGATCATAAAGATAGATGGTTGGTTTTATTAGATCCTGCCAGTGGAAAATGGGAGGAAATAGATCATCAACACGACACTGCATGGATTGGTGGTCCTGGTATAGAAAGTTATGACCAGGCTGTGGGTAACATAGAATGGTTGCCCAATGGGGAGCAATTTTACTTTCAATCTGAAAAAACGGGCTTTTCTCATCTTTATTTGTACGATGTGAAATCTAAATCTGTTTCTCAGCTTACTTCAGGTTCGTTTGAGGTATTAAATACTCGATTATCTCTTGACGGGCAACATATTTATCTGACTGCCAATGCAGAAGGACCTCATCAGCAACATTTTTATAAACTCAATATTGCAAGTAAAAATCTGGTGAAATTGACCTCCGGGGTAGGAAATGCAGAGGTAACTATTTCGCCAGACGAAAAATATTTAGCTATCAGATTTTCTACCTCCAATACACCCTGGGAACTTTTTGTTCAGGAAAATAAACCGAATGCCAAAACTATTCAAATTACCCATTCTACGTCGGATGCCTTTAGGTCATATTCCTGGAGAAAGCCAGAAATTGTTTGGTTTAAGGCCAGGGATGGAGAAAATGTGTCTGCCCGATGGTATAAACCAGAGGCAAATATAAGTCATAAAGGTGCCGTCATATTTGTTCATGGCGCGGGGTATCTACAAAATGTTCATGAATGGTGGAGTACTTATTACAGAGAGTATATGTTTCATAATCTTTTAGCCGACAAAGGATATACCGTCCTTGATATTGATTATAGAGGGAGTGCTGGTTATGGAAGAGATTGGAGAACAGGTATTTATAGATATATGGGTGGTAAAGATTTGTCAGATCAGGTAGATGGCGCCAGATTCCTTATTGAAAAACATAATATAGACTCGTCAAGAATAGGTATCTATGGTGGTTCTTATGGTGGTTTTATAACCCTTATGGCATTATTCAATGAAAATAATACCTTCAAAAGTGGAGCTGCTCTAAGATCAGTTACCGATTGGGCACATTATAATCATGGCTATACCTCTAATATATTGAATGTGCCTTCTCTAGATCCTATAGCTTACAGGAGAAGTTCGCCGATGTATTTTGCGGATGGATTAAAAGGGAATCTATTAATGTTGCACGGTATGGTGGACGTAAATGTTCATTTTCAAGATATTGTGCGCCTGTCTCAAAGATTGATTGAGCTGGGAAAGGAAAATTGGGAACTGGCCGTTTTTCCGATGGAGGATCACGGTTTTGTGGAAACAACCAGTTGGCTGGATGAATATAGAAGGATTTTACAACTTTTTGATAAAACCATAGCAAAACCTGAAAGTGAGAAAAAGTAAAATATATAACCATTTTTCTAATAGAAAAAGTAATCTGTTTCTTTCTTTAGTATTCGTTTCTTTAATGACTTCTCTTGGTGCTGTTGGGCAATCAGATACCCTTGAATTACCAGCCGTTCCAATTACCGCTTCAAGAATATCGGTAGAAAGCCGTCGTATAAATCAGGCGGTAACTACTTTAACGGAAGATATATTGTTAAAGGGTCAAGCAAGAACGTCGCTTCAGGATTATGCTGCTTATGTTCCAGGTGTTTTAGCTCAAAATGCTGAAAATTATGCACAAGATGTACGAATATCCATTCGTGGATTTGGTTCCAGGTCTGCCTTTGGCATCCGAGGTGTTAGAATTTTAGTCGATGGTATTCCTGAAACTACCCCCGACGGTCAGGCCAATGTAGATAATATCGATCCGGCCTTCATTCAAACAATGGAGGTTATCAGGGGGGTGAGTACCGTACTTTATGGAAATGCGGCTGGTGGCGTTTTGGCCCTTTATACAAAAGATCCAACCTCTACATTTTCTATGAATTCAGGTTACCTTTTAGGGAGTAATGGCATGAAGAAATTTGATATTTGGATGGGTGGTAAAAATACGAAAAGAGAATGGAGTGTTTTTGGAAGTAATTTTTCACATACAGGATTTAGGGACTGGAGTCAGACAAAAACAAATTTATTTAATGGTAAATATGTTATTCATCTGCCAAAGGGAAAGCTGAAATTTTTATTTAATTGGGCTTCGAGCCCGCTGGCTAATGATCCGGGGGCCTTAGTTTCTTCTGAGCTTAATTTATCGAGAAAGTCAGCATTTAGCAGAAATATTCAGTTTAAGGCAGGGGAGGAGTTAGTTCAATACAGAATAGGGAGTACCTGGGATCAGCAATTAAAAAATAATAAGCAAATTCAGGTGTATTCCTTTTATTCAAAGCGCATTTTTGATAACAGACTTCCCTTTGAAGCCGGTGGTTATGTGTCATTTACCCGGCAATTTTGGGGTGGAGGTGCTTCATTGCAGCAGTTAAAACCTACTTTTCAATGGTTAATTGGCATGGAAGCTTCCAGTCAGGTTGACAACAGACAGAGATATGCTAATAAACTCGGGGTAAAAGGTAATCTAAATTTAGACCAGAAAGAATTATTTCAAGGTGGGGGCATTTATGGCCAGTATCGTTATTTTTTCAGTAAAAAATGGGAAGGGGTATTGGGCGCCAGATTGGATAAAATCAATATGGGCGTAGAAGATCTTTTTTTAACAGACGGCAATAATAGTGGAAATATCGACTACCTAAGGTTGAATCCTTCCTTAGGTTTCGTATATAAAATATCCACATCGTCCAGTATTTTTGGGGATTGGAGTAAACATTTTGAAACGCCGGCACTCACAGAGCTCAGCGCAAATCCTAGCAATCTGGGTGGTTTTAATCCTGATTTAAAACCCCAGACTTCCTCGCAATTCTCACTGGGTTATCGCTATAAAAAAGTAAAATGGATTATTTCGGAGGTATCCTTATATCAAATTGATTTAAAAGATGAATGGATAGCTTATGGATTAGAGGCTTTTCCCGGTCGAACTTTTTATAAAAATGCGGGGGTTTCCAGAAGAAATGGATTAGAAATCTTTACTCATTTTTTGCCTGAAAGTAAAGTAAGTGCTATCATGTCACTTACCTTGGCTGGTCACACCTTTAAAGAGTACCTCTCAGGTTCACAAAATTATGCAGGCAACTGGGTGCCAGGTTTCTCTCCTTTTCAGTTATTTACAGAGATAAGAACCCAGTGGAATAAATCATTCTTCTTCTCCGCAAATATGAGGTCTATGGGCAAACAATTCACTAATGACAGTAATACTATTTCTGTTCCCGGATATATTTTACTAGGGGCAAGGTGCCAATATATTCTGCCAGTTAAATCATCGGGTATTGAAATTTTTGGTGGAGTTAATAACTTGCTGAACGTCGATTATTTTTCAAATATTAGAATCAATGCTGCAGCCAATAGATTCTTTGAACCAGCGTCAGGCAGGACTTTTTACCTTGGATTGAGATTAAATGTTAATCCTGCAAATAAAAATGGATAATCAACAAAGTACCATACTATCTGTCGATTCGGTAAATATCAGACGTTTTTTCAAAAATGGTTCTCAAGAAACATTGGTTGATTCCGTTGTTGTGGAGTCACCTGTCGAAATATATGTAAAATACGGGCCCATCGAAGACAGGAAAATTAAAAAAATAGCCATGATAATGAGATCTCCCGGAGATGATCTGGCATTGGCTGTTGGCTTCCTTTTTACGGCGGGCATCATACATCGGAGAGACGATATTTTGCCTACTCAGAAAACTACGTATTTTCAAAAAATACAATTGGTTGAGTTTGCTTATCATTTCAATCCTATTTTTCCAAAAGATGACAGAATATTTATAGTAAATGCTGCTTGTGGTGTTTGTGGTGCCCCCAATGCGGAGGCTTTACAAGGAAATATCCCTTATCCTTCCTGGGGAAAACCGAAAATAGTCAAAAGAGAAATAATCTTTGGATTAGTTAACGAGACGAAAGCATTGCAGCCACTTTTTAATAAAACGGGAGGGTCACATGCTGTTTGCTGGTTTAATAATGGGGGGGAATTAATGCAGGTTGCAGAAGATATTGGCAGACACAATGCGCTCGATAAGGTCTTAGGGCATGCTTTGTTAAAAGATAAAAATATTCGTATGGAAGGATTTTTATTCTTTAGCGGTAGGGCAGGATTTGAAATGCTACAAAAAGCTGCCAGAGCAGGTATAAATCTTGTTGTAGCCATAGGTGCGCCAAGTAGTTTAGCCATTGAGATTGCAGAAGAAAATGATATTACGCTGGTTGGGTTTACTAATCATAATTCTTTCAATGTTTACACTCAAGCGCATAGAATTCAATAAAACATCCTTTTTTTTCATTTTTTTGGCACCTATTTAGAACTACTTTTCATTTTGTTTATTTAATAGGTTTATAATCATTACATATCATTGCTTTTATGTTGAAAAATTATCTAGCGCTTACCGTTGCTTTTATCTTTTTATTTCTTAGTCAGGTAAATGGACAAACAGGCATAATAAAGGGAAAAATTACTAATAAATTGACCAATGAAGCCATTGGTTTCGCTACAGTTGTTATTCCTGAAATAAATAAAGGGGTCACCTCTGATGAATCGGGGAATTATGAAATAACAGGACTTACTCCGGGTTTGTATAATGTAACGGCTAGTTATTTAGGATTTAAAGACGGTTCTGCCTTTGAAATTCAGGTTACTAATGCAAGGCCTGCTCAGGTAGATTTTGAATTGGAAGAATCTATTGAGGAACTTACAGAGGTAGTGGTTCAGGCATCTCCATTTAAAAAAACGGAGGAAAGTCCTGTTTCCCTAAGGACGATAGGTATAGCTGAAATTCAAAGAAACCCGGGAGGAGCGAGAGATATATCCAGAGTGATTCAATCTTTACCAGGGGTAACTACTACGGCATCTTTCAGAAATGATTTAATCATCAGGGGAGGGGCGCCAAACGAAAATCGTTTTTTCCTTGATGATGTAGAAGTACCCAATATTAATCACTTTGCGACGCAAGGGGCATCGGGTGGACCAGTGGGTCTTATCAATGTAAATTTTATTAACGAAGTGGATTTTTTCTCAGGTGCCTTTCCTGCAAATAGAGGAAATGCTCTAAGTTCTGTGTTTAATTTTAAACAAAGAGAGGGTAGAAGTGATAGAATTGGTGGTAACTTTATGGTGGGTGCCTCTGATATTGGATTAACTTTAGAAGGTCCTATTGGTGATAGAGGTACTTTTTTAGTGTCGAGCCGCAGATCGTATTTGCAATTTTTATTTCAGGCTATCGGACTACCATTTTTACCTACATACAATGATTTTCAGGCAAAAATTAAATTTAAACTGGACGAAAAAAATGAGTTGACCTTTATTGGACTGGGGGCTATTGACCAATTTGAACTCAATCTGGAGGCAAATGAAACAGAAGATCAACAGTTTCTATTGGATCAACTTCCAACTACGCCTCAATGGAATTATACGAATGGTCTGGTATGGAAGCACTTTACGCAAAAGGGTTATTGGACTTTCGTTTTATCGAGAAATATGCTTGATAATAAGGCAATTAAATATGCTGGAAATGATGATAGTAAACCTGAAAACAAAATATTAGATTACCAGTCCCAAGAAATTGAAAATAAGTTACGTATTGAAAGAACACTGAGAACGGGCGATTTTAAATTAACTTATGGCGGCGGCTATGAATTTGTCAAATACAATAATAATACCTTCAATAGGATTTTTACTGCGTCTGGGGCTCAAACTATCAATTATAGTTCTGCCTTTAATATGGGTAAGTATAGTCTGTTTTCTCAGGCAAGTCAAAGCTTTAATAACGAGAAACTGGTTCTTTCAGCTGGATTGAGAGTAGATGGAAATACCTATTCTAAAGATATGTCCAATCCTTTAAATCAATTCTCTCCACGTATTTCTTTGGCTTACTCGTTAACAAAAAGATTGTCAGTGAATTTCAACACTGGAATCTTCTATCAATTACCGCCCTTCACTATTCTTGGTTATCAACAAAATGGTGAATTTGTAAATAAGACTAACAACATAAAGTATGTAGGTAATAAACAAGTAGTTCTGGGGCTGGAGTTTAATACAGATTTCAACGCCAAGATTACTATTGAATCATTTTATAAGTTTTATAATAATTATCCATTTTTACTCAGAGATAGTGTAACCTTAGCCAATTTGGGGGGAGATTTTGGTGTTATTGGCAACGAACCCGCTATTCCAAGGTCAAATGGTAGAAGTTACGGATTTGAGTTTCTTTATCAGCAAAGATTATACAAAGGGTTTTATGGAATTTTTGCCTATACTTTAGGCTGGAGTGCCTTTGAGGATAAAAAAGGCGACCTCGTTTCTTCTTCCTGGGATGCAAGGCACATCATCAGCACTACCTTAGGGAAAAAGTTTAAGAAAAATTGGGAAATTGGTATGAACTGGCGCTTCCAAAGTGGTTTACCATTTACTCCTTTTTCTCCCGCTTCCTCTCTGGTTGCAAATTGGTCGGTTAATAACAGGGGCATCTTAGATTTTAATCAAATCAATACCTTGCGTCGGGAAGCATTTAATACCGTGGATATTCGCGTCGATAAAAAATGGTTTTTTACAAAATGGAGTCTTAATCTTTATTTAGATATTGAAAATATTACGGGTAATGCTATTCCAAGTAATCAATTGATTTTGGATAGAGCAAAAGATGCCGATGGAAAACCCGTTGGTGGACCGGTAATTATCAATCCGACGGCTCCTTTAGCGGAGCAAAGATATTTGTTGAAAACAATAACTGATGCACAGGGCACCTTGCTTCCTACGATTGGCATAATGATTGAATGGTAATTAAAAAAAGTATTTACATGGAACATACGCAACTTAACCTCACTGAAGAACAATTATTTGCCTATAAATATCCCGTTGGGAAGTTTATACCACCCGATACTATTTCCCAGGAAGACCAGCAAACATGGACGGCTTACCTGGGAGAATTTCCAGCCTTATTAAATAGGGTAGTGGCGGGTTGGACAGAAGAAAAATGGGATACTCCTTACAGACCTGGAGGTTGGTCTGCAAGACAACTTGTTCATCATATCGCCGATAGTCATGCGCAGGCTATGTTTCGAATTAAACTGGCCTTAACAGAAAATGAACCTACTATAAAGCCTTATCATCAGGATGGTTGGGGTAATTTATCGGATAGTCTTAAAGCCCCAGCTGAATGGTCTCTCAGTATAATTGAAGGTGTTCATGGCAGATGGAGTTTTATGTTGTCCCAACTGTCAGCAGAGGAATGGCAAAAAACCTTTTTTCATCCCGATATGAAATACCTTTTTACCATCGAACGGGCAACCGCGCTTTATTTTTGGCATTCCAGGCACCATTTGGCGCATTTGTCCAAAATGAATGATAAATAAAATAGGTTAAATCTTATATTTGCCCTGTAAGAAAAAATTATGGGGCAAGAAGCATTCGAAACGATTATTGGCTTAGAAGTCCATGTGCAATTAAGCACGGAAAGTAAAGCCTTTTGCAAAGATAAAACTGAATTTGGGGGCAGTCCTAATTCCCAGATAAGTGAAATTTCATTGGGCCACCCAGGTACTTTACCCTTTATGAATAAAAAGCAAGTCCAATATGCCACAAGGCTTGGACTTGCTTTAAATGGTGATATCAATGCGATGAATACTTTTGACAGGAAAAATTATTTTTACGCAGATCTTCCTAAGGGTTATCAGATTACACAAGATAAAAAACCAATTAGTGTAGGCGGTTATCTTCCCATAAAAATGGGGGATGTCTGGAAAAATATAAGAATTCATCATATTCATATAGAGGAAGATGCGGGTAAATCTATACATACCCTGCATGATTCAAAATCGTTTATAGATTTAAATAGAGCGGGTATGCCTCTCATTGAAATAGTTACTGAACCAGATCTGCGTTCAGGTGCTGAGGTAGATGCTTTCATGAGCGGAATCAGACAACTCGTTCGCTATCTGGAGATATCCGATGGAAATATGGAGGAGGGCTCCCTTCGTTGTGATGTGAATATTTCTATAAGACCGAAAGGAACTGATATTCTGAATAACCGCTGCGAGGTTAAGAATGTGAATTCAATGAAATTTGCCAGACAGGCCATTGAATTTGAAGAATTAAGACAGCAAAAAATAGTTATGGAAGGGGGGACAGTCGCTCAACAAACCCTTAATTTTGATCCTGCTACCGGAGTTACCTCTCCATTAAGGTCTAAGGAAGATGCCCATGATTACAGGTATTTTCCCGAACCTGATTTACCACCCATACAGTTAAGTGCAGATTTTCTGGATACTGAAAGAAAAAATATTACGGTTCTTCCCTGGGAAGCCTTCCATTTTCTGCATAATGAGCTTGGATTGCCAGTTCAAGAGGCTTCGATTCTCTCGGAGTTGAAAGATACCTTTATTTACTATAAAAGTTTTTTGGAAAAGGTAGAAGATAAAAAATTACTTACCAATTTTATAGTGAATAAGTTACTTCCTTCCCTTCACGAAAAAGGACTTTCATTATCCGACTCACCGCTGACTGAAGTAGGAATTTTACAATTTCTTTCATTAATATCGTCAGAGAAATTAAGTCATTCCATCGCTTATCAGAAATTATTCCCCCTTTGGATGGAAAATCCATCCCTCCATCCGCTAGATTTGGCTAAAAGTCAACAATGGTTACAAGAAAAAGAGGAGGGTAAAATTGAGTATATTTTCAAAGAAATTATCGCTGAATATCCTCAGAAATGGTCAGAATTCACCTCTGGAAAAAAAGGCCTTGCTGGATTTTTTATGGGGGAATTAATGAAAAAAACGGGTGGAAAGTCAAATCCTAAGGAAGCTATGGATATTTTAATCTCCTTGCAGAATAAAAAATGATTTTTAAAAAAGTTAAAACAGTTTAAAATGGCCGATATTTCAAATTTCACACAGCATATTCTGGATGGTTATACATTTTCAGATGATTATATAACCCTTGGTGGTGCCATGGTCGATGGGCAACCAGTGAAAGGTTTGCACATTAACGCTCCTTTAAGAATGTTTAACAGACATGGCCTCATTGCTGGTGCAACGGGAACTGGAAAAACCAAAACTTTGCAGGCGCTGGCTGAATCTTTAGCGTCTAATGGTGTTTCTTGTTTATTAATGGATATTAAGGGCGATTTAAGTGGCATTTCCCAAAAAGGTACAGAAAATCCTAAAATAAAAGAGCGTGCAGATAAAACAGGAATAGATTGGTCGCCAACACAGATTACCACCGAGTTTCTAACGATAAGTAAGGAAAATGGGGTCAGACTCCGCGCAACTATTTCAGAGTTTGGACCAGTTTTACTATCAAAAATATTGGATTTAAACGAAACCCAGGGTGGCCTCATTGCGCTTGTCTTTAAGTTTTGTGATGACAAAAATTTACCTCTACTAGATATCAAAGACTTTAGGAAGGCATTGCAGTATGTTTCTAATGAAGCAAAGGCCGAAGTTGAAAATGCCTATGGTCTGATTAGCTCGGCAACGGTGGGTACCGTTATGAGAAAATTACTTGAAATAGAAGAACAAGGCGCTGAAGTATTCTTCGGTGAGAGGAGTTTCGATGTAGATGACCTGGTGGACCTGGACGAAAATGGAAGAGGTAAGGTGTATGTATTAAGACTGTCAGATATCCAATCTAAACCAAAATTGTTCTCTACTTTTATGCTTTGTCTTTTGGCTGAAATTTATGAGAAATTTCCTGAAAAAGGCGATAAGGAAAATCCTGAACTAGTCCTTTTTATTGATGAGGCTCACCTTATTTTTAATGAGGCTTCTGACGCTTTATTAGATCAGTTGGAGTCTATTATTAAACTGATTCGTTCCAAAGGGGTTGGCGTTTTCTTTTGTACACAGAATCCAACCGATGTTCCCGATGCTATATTAAGCCAGCTGGGCATGAAAATTCAACACGCTTTGCGTGCGTTTACTCCTAAAGATAGAATAGGAATCAAGAAAACGGCTGAGAATTACCCGGAATCAATCTATTACAAAACAGATGAATTACTTACTCAGCTAGGTATTGGTGAAGCCATTATTACCGTGTTAAACGAAAAAGGTATTCCTACGCCGTTGGCCCATTCCATGATGATTGCGCCAAGAACCCGAATGGATGTTATTACCAAAGAAGAACTGGATGCTAACGTTAAAGCGTCAAAACTGGCTCAAAAATATAATGAGGAGGTGGATAGAGAATCCGCTTTTGAAATGCTGTCGGCAAAAATTAAACAAACAGATCCAGTTGAAGAAGAAGCGTCTAAAGTCTCGCCTCCTAAAAAAGCGGAGAAATCCGATTTTGAAAAAATTTTAGAGAGCAAAACAACTCAGGTCATTTTAAAAGAAGTAACCAGGGGAATTTTAGGCATTTTAGGAGCGAAAACAACAAGAAGAAAATCGTCATCTGGCGGTCTCGGAGGTATTCTGGGGTTTTAATGTCAATATTTTTAAAGGCTGATTTTTATAAAAATGTTGTGGGTATAGTATTTAGTTGTTATTTTCATTACTTTTAATGAAAAGCAACCTACTATGACTCTAAATTTAAAAATGTGTATAAGCACCATCGCTTGTTTATTCACTCTTTCTCTGCAGGCACAATCTGTTTCCATAAAGCCAGACTCAAAATTTGAGGGCATTCAGATTGGTGTAATTACCTACTCTTACCGGAGCATGCCACATGATATAGATAAATTAATTGAATTTTGCCTGGCTTCGGGCATCAGTGCCATTGAGTTGATGGGTGATGCTGTGGAAGAATACGCAGGGAAGCCAAAGGCTGATTTTTCATGGAGGAGTGGTCCACGTCAGCCTATGACCGATTTGCAGAAAGCGCAAGTTGCTACCTATAATAAGCAAGTAGCCGATTGGAGAGCAACTGTTTCGATGGATAAATTTATTGAGGTTAGGAAAAAGTTTGATGCTGCAGGTATCAAAATTTATGCCTTTAAACCTAATGCCTTTGGTCCAAATAATACCGATGAGGAGGTTTCTTACGGTATGCGTGTGGCAAAGGTTTTGGGTGCAAAATCAGTTACCCTGGAATTGCCAAACGATCCAATGCAATCAAAAAGATTAGGTGCACTGGGCGAAAAACACAAAATGTTGGTAGGTTATCATAATCATACCCAGGCTACAGATGTTTTATGGGATGTTGCCCTTAGCCAATCTCCAAATAACTCTATCAATTTTGATGCAGGTCATTATTTAGCCGCCGGAGGTAAAAACACCATACCAGCCCTTCTCGCTTTTATTGAAAAAAATCATAAGCGCATAAGTAGCATGCATTTAAAGGATAGAACCACGCCTGAACATGGTGCAGGAAATTTACCATGGGGAACAGGTGATACTCCAATGAAGGAAATTTTTAAGTTGATGAAAGATAAAAAAATGAAATTTCCAGTTTCTGTGGAACTCGAGTATGCTATTCCTGAAGGTTCGGATGCAATTAAAGAAGTAGTGAAATGTGTATCTCACGCAAAGAAAATGATTGTAAGTGAATAGGTTTTTTCCGTTGATTAACAGGATTTCTATTCTGGTTTTTCCTTTGTTGTGTGCCGTCTCATTGGGTTTTTCTCAATCAGATAGCACCCAACAGGGTAAACTTATTATTGTGGGTGGTGGAAGTATGGCCGATTCTCTTTATCATATCTTTGGTCAGCTTGCCGGGGGGAAAGATAAGCAGATGGTCATTATTCCAACCGCGATGAGTGATGAGGATATCGCTGAAAATAAATTTAAAGACAGATTTGAAAAACTTGGATTTTCTTCGATTAAAGTGGTTCATACCAGAGATAAATCAGAAGCAAATCTTCCTGAAAATGTGCATAAAATTCAGCAGGCGTCAGCTATATACTTTACTGGTGGAGACCAATCAAGAATTGCTGATGCTTTCTTAGGAACGAAAGTTCACGACGAATTAAAACGTTTACTTGATAGAGGAGGCGTAATCATGGGATCTTCTGCTGGGGCAACCATCATGGGGACGCTTTTAATTGGTGGGGATGCCCGTGCGTTTCCCAATATAAATATTCCCTATCCACCTGCTTTAGATTTGCTGCCGGGTACTGTCTTAGATCAGCATGTGTTAAAGAGAAACAGGCAGTTTGATTTAATTCCTGTGCTGGATTCTTATCCTCATTTATTGGGCATTGCCATGGACGAGCAAACGGCTATTATTGTTTCAAATAATCAATTCAGGGTTTGGGGTCCGTCATACGTTTTAGTTTATGATCCTTTGGATTGGGCACTGCAGGTGAAAAAATATGGGAAAATATATAAACCATTTATTATGTTATCCAAGGGACAAAAGTTTGATTTAATGGCCAGAAACATTGTTAAATAATGCCTTTTTTACCCATTTTCATTTTATTATTAAGTTTTAATGCAATGGCACAAGGAACGTATCCAACTACAGGATCGATTGAGAGATTAGATCCCAAAATGAACAGTCTAATAGCACCCAATGCCGTTATTGAAGTGCTTTCAAATGGGTTTATCTGGACAGAAGGACCTCTTTACATTGAAGACGGGGACTACTGGCTATTTTCGGATATACCCCAAAATAGTATTTTTAAATGGAATGAAAAAGAGGGAGTTCGTCTATATTTAAAGCCATCAGGGTACACTGGAACAATACCCCGAGGTGGCGAACCTGGTTCTAACGCACTCATTCTGGACCCTAAAGGTCAGTTAGTTATGTGTCAGCATGGTGATCGTAGAATGGCCAGGATGTCAGCTCCATTAAAGGAACCTTCAGCTGTTTTTGAATCTATCGCCGGGCAGTATTTGGGTAAAAAATTTAATAGTCCTAATGACGCCGTTTATGATTCGAAGGGAAATTTGTTTTTTACAGATCCTCCTTATGGATTAGTGGGAAATTCGGATGACCCTACAAAAGAATTACCTTTTCAGGGGGTTTTTAGATGTAGCCCCCAAGGGGATATCAAGTTAATTACTGATAAATTGGCCAGACCAAATGGCATTGCCTTTTCGCCAGATGAAAAAATCATGTATGTTTCAAATTCTGAATTTCCGGCAAGCTGGCATGCTTTTTCCTTAGATGAAATGGGAAATGTGCTGAATGAACGTATTTTCTTTGTTCCCGGTGAAAACGAAGGGAAAGGTGCCCCCGATGGATTGAAAGTTGATCCACAAGGTATTGTTTGGGCAACCGGGCCAGGTGGATTGTGGATTTTTAGTCCTGAAGCTAAAGTCCTGGGAAGAATATTGACCGGCGAAGCAACCTCTAATTGCGCCTTCAATAAAGATTATTCGGTGCTTTTCCTAACCTGCGATGATTATATTATGAGAGTAATACTTAAATAAATTATACCTTCAATAATTGAACACTATCATCCTTAAAATCCGTGATTCAAAATTATTTACAGGAAACATTCCCTAAAAACGAGCAACTCCCCTTATCTCCGTTGGAAATTACGGGTGCTGCAGCCAGTTGTTTGAATCAGGATTTACAGGATTTATAGGATTAACTATAACGTCGTTGGTTTGTGTGGGAAGATTATTATATGTTGTTTCCTTTGCCAGGCCTCTCGCCGATGCGTTACGCATCGGCGAAAAGAAGGGTGAAAAGTAATCTTCTACAAATAACCATTATACCCAAAACGAAGACGTTCTCTACAATCCGTGAAATCCAATAATCCTTAAAATCCGTGATTCAAAACCAGGTGAAAGGGGTAAATTTATATTGAAACCTAAAAAAAAGAGGCTATCTTTTCAGACAGCCTCCTATTTATATTTATTTAAGAGAAAAAGGTGACACCCCCTGTTTCAACAGAGTACATCCCCCCAACAATTTTAATTTTGCCTTCTTTTTCATATTCTGCAATCAGACTACTTTCGCTTCTAATTCTATCCATTGTTTTGTGAACATTCAGTTCAGCTACTTTGTCAACGAAAACAGGATTAGATCCATCTC
>BJGN01000017.1 GCA_014190515.1 Bacteroidota bacterium | reverse complement strand
ATACTTCTGAGTACACAGAAAAACTGATGGCATTGGCCAATAAGGAATTATTTGGCGATGAAAAAATGCAACTTGAAAAGGAAATTCAAGATAATCCTGCATTAGCAGAGGAATATAAAAAACACCTTCTTGCTCAAGAACTTCTGGAATCTTTTATTTCTCAGGATTTGAAAAAGAAATTAAGCGCTTTTCCATTGCCTCAAGAGAAACCTGAATCTTCTGGTGCAGTTATTAGGAATCTAAATCCTTCCAGGTACAAATGGACTATTGCCGCTTCCGTAGCCTTATTGTTAGGGGTGTCCAGCTATTTATATTTAGGTAATGAATTTTCTTATCAGCATCTGGCAGAAAATTATGTTCCTCAAATGCAGGAAGTCCGTGGAACGAATATGGTTGCAGATGATATAATAGAGAAAGCTTCTTCTTTTATTACTAATAACAAAAGTGAAATGGCCATATCTTTATTAACCTCAATAACTTCAGACGATGACCGTTTTTTTATGGGACAAATTTTACTTGGAAATGCATATTACCAAATAGACAATTTTTCAGCTGCTTCCAATGCTTTTATTCAAGGTTCAAAGTCAGGAGATGAAGATGTTAAATATCAGGGGCAATATGGTTTTTTGTTATGTGAACTAAAATTGAAGTCCTGGTCGGAAGAAAACAATCGTTTGTTAAAGGAACTATCTGAAAATGAATCTTTTATTTATAATAAAGAAGCAGAGGCTCTTTTGCAAAAATTGATAATCGCAAAATATTTCAATTAATTTTTAATCAACAATCATTATGAAAACGGGAATCTCCTATATCATACCCATTTTTATATTCTTATTGACCAATCCATTGGTTGTATATCCTCAGAAAAGGGAAAAAATGGATGGAGCTTTAAGGGCATTTATTGAAACCCCTTTTATGCAAAAATTTAAGGATTTACGATTGGAATCAGAAAATTTGGTACTTACTTTCAAGGAAAACAAACAAAATTACTCCGCTGCGGAAATCAATAGGGTTAAAACAGCTTATCAAAAAACGGTTGATAAATTCAACGCTCAACTACTAGATATCAAAGCTGATTTTATGAATGAAAGAAAGCTTCAGTATATTCAAGATTTTCCGGAGGATTATACCAGTGGATTAACTTCAGATATCAATGATTTGACCTCATTCTATCAAAGTAATCTGCAACTGACTATCCAGGATGTGACAGATGCTACTGTTGATGGAAATTCTTTACTTTCTCTCGTTGCGGAACTAGCTAAATTGGTGCCTGGTATGGTGACTAGTATCTCAGAATTAAGATCATCAGTCAAAAAATTTGAAGATACTTATTTGGAGGAAAAGTTAATTGGCCCCCATAAGTTCAAATCCTGGGATGAAATCAATTATTAATTAAGTTATTAATATAATACCATGAAAAAGATCTTCTGTTTTCTCTTCATTTTAATAAGTTATGTAAATCAATCATTTACAATAGCTCAAGGAACAACCACTTCCAATAAGCAATTGGATCCCGCTCTGAGGAAATTTGTTCAATCTGAAATTATGATTAAATTCAAAGATTTGAAAAGAGAAGCTGAAAATAGTGTCTCTTCCTTTAAATCGGAAATGAATAATTATAAGCCCGATCAAATTCAAAAAGTTAAAACTGGTTACGATAAAACGGCTGACAGGTTTAATCAGGAGCTTGAAAATATGAAGATGGATTTTGTTAATAAAAAGAAACTTAAATATATTTTAGAATTTCCAAAGGATTATTCACGATCCTTGGAGCTTAATTTTAGGGAATTAGCTCAATATTATGCTGAAAATTTTCAACAACCTCTTCAGGATGTAAGACAATCCAAAGAAGACGGAGGTATTGTCATTGCACTTTTTATGGAATTATTTAAATTAGTTCCAGAGGTCATCAACCATTTTAATGAAATGAAGGAAATAGCAGCCCGATATGATGATGCCTATCTTGAAAAATGGTTGATTACCCCTTTTAAGTTTTTAACCTGGACAGAAATTCAGGCAGAAGCTGGTTATATTAACATGAATAATTCTAATAATTTATACAATAATGGGCTGAATACCAATCCATATCCTTATCCTGCTACACCAGATCCGAATACCACATTCCCTCCTGTAGCGAATCAACCTTCAACCATTGGTGTTGATTCAATTAAAACAAATGCACAAAATTGGTGGGAAACAAATACTACCTTGCCTGTTCCAACCAATGTGGATGGCTCAGCACCTGTAAAAAAAACGAATACAAAATCTACACCTGCTAAAACTAAAGCACCTGATCCTTTTTCACCTGCACCAGTTCAGAAAGATACCACAAAATTAAAACCTTCTTCCGTTAAGGTAAATTGATATGATTATGCTAAGGTTTTATTTATTCATCTCCTTATTCTTATGCTTTTCTGCATTCCTAAGGTCTCAGAATTATTCTACAGGACTTGAATTTGAAGATGATCGTTATCAGAAGCAACCTTTAGTTTCTATTCAAAATGGTGGAAAATCAATCCCATCTTCTATAGATTTGTCGGTATATGCTCCTTTTCCCAGACATCAGGGCACTATTTTTAGTTGTGTCGGTTGGTCAGTGGGATACGGTGCCTTAACTATGGAAAGAGCTATTCAAAATGGATGGACAGATCGTGTAAAGATCACAAATGAATCTTCATCAGCTCTATTTCTATATAACCAAATTAAAATTGGAAATTGTTCCAGAGGTGCCAGGATTTCTGATGCATTGATATTTTTGCAAGAAAATGGTGACTGCCTCGCTAAATATTATGATAAAAATCTGGATGATTGTGAACAACCAACCACTCCAGAATTATTAAAAAATGCCAGTAATTTTAAAATTTCAGATTATGCTGCGCTTTTCGATGGTGAACTGGATAAAAATGACAAAATAAATAGAATTAAAAGAGCACTTGCTCAAAATAAACCTGTCGTAATTGGTCTTCGAATTAAAAATAATTTTTACAAATTAGAAGATGCAGCTTTCTGGCATCCTGATTTAGGTGATACCACTTATGCAGGTGGACATGCTATGGTTGTTGTAGGTTATGATGATAATTTGGCTTCTTTCCGCATTTTTAATAGCTGGGGACCGAAATGGGGAAAAAATGGTATGATTTGGGTAAAATATAATGAATTTGCAAAATATTGTAAATACGCCTATATAATTTATGTTGGACAAAATAAACCGATTCAAACTTCTGCAAGTCAGACCATTAAATCTTCGCCCGTAGTTGCCTCATCCAATGAAACATTAACTGAAGGAAATTTGAATGAGTTACCCCTGAGAGATATATCTGGAAAATTTTATTTTTTACGATTTACCGGCCAATTTAATTCTTATAGTGAACCTGTTTTTGAAGAGGCAAAGGTCCTGGGTGAAAAGAATATTTATACTTTGTCCAACAGATTATGGAAAGTTGGAGAAAAATTTCAATTACAGGTAGTTCCTTCTTTTTCAAATGGTTATATCTATGTATTAAGTGTAGATCCAAACAATAAAAAAGAAGTACATTGGCCAAAAAATGAATTGTTTAATGAAAAATTCAGAAATGAGTATCAATCGGGGCTTTCTCCTTTTTCAGAGGGTGTCATTAAAATCCCTGATGCCCAAAGCGTGTTAAAATTGGCACATCCTGGTTCAGAACATTTGATTATTTTATTTTCAGAAAAGAAGATTAATCCTCCTTTTATGAAATATTTGCAAGATAATCTTCAATATAGTGCAACAGAAAATATATATCAATCCTTAACAGAAATATTAGGACAACATCAAATTCCTACCTCCGATGTGCATTTTGATAAAGAATTGATGCAATTTAAAGCCATTACGAGAAATCCCGGGGCAATTATCCCAATTGTATTAAAAATTTCAGTACATTAGAATACGCTTTAGCAAAATTATATTTGTCATGAAGAATAGTTGTTTTTTCGCTTTCTTACTTATTTTAAATACTTTATGTGCACAACCAGCCCTTATAAGCTGGGAATTAAAGGATGGAAATAAAGGAGACGATTTTTTTACTAAATCCATTCAACTTTCGAATGGTAATCTCGCAGTTATTGGGAACGTTACATCACCTGATGGATCAAAAAGATATGGCTTATTATCACTTATTGATTTTAGTACAGGTAAAACTATTGAAAAAATTACTTTCGGAAATCAAAATGATATTCAAATTCATGATTTGATAGAATTACCTGATGGTAATATTTTTATGGTTGGTTATTCCCATTTTAATAAAGTTATTTATCCCTGGCTGATAAAGTTAGATGCGTCAGGTAATAAAATATTGGAGAAAGTTTTACCATTGCCAGAGGAGGCAATTTTAATATCCATACATTCAGATTTTGAAGCTGGATTTTATTTGACTGCCAAAATTAATAATGTTGATATTTTAATTATTCATATTAATAAAGACGTCGATATTACTTGGAAAAAAGTTGTTTCATCAGGGTCTTATGGTGACTTAAGGAAAGTTACTATTGGCCTGAATGGTCATATTTATCTTGGTGGAAATTCAAAAAAAGGGGATGGACAAAATTTAGGTGATGTTTGGATAACCTCGCTTGATAAAAATGGGAATCAATTATGGCATAAATATTTTGGAGGCAAATTATGGGAAGAATTAAATGATCTTATTACTCTTCAAGATGGGTCGATTCTTTTTTGTGGTGAAACTAATTCCTTAGGAAATGGGAAACAAGATTTTTGGCTTGTAAAGTTAAATAGTAATGGTTTTTTACAATGGGAAAGAACCTATGGTGGGAGAGAAGCTGATGTAGCCAGAACCATTTTACCCCTTTTTAATGGCAATATTTGGTTGGCAGGATCTAGCTTGTCTTTATTGAATAAAAAGGGGGCTACAAAATTTGCAGCCAGAATCATTGAAATTGATGGCAGTGGAAACTTACAATGGGAAGCAGATTATGGAGGTGATAACAATGAGGATATTCATCATTTATGTCAAATTCATGACGGAAGTGTTTTGTTTTCAGGTTGGACAGAGTCAAATACCCAAAGTCTCAAAGATGCCTGGATGATTCGTTTTCCTGCTCCGGAAATGAACAGATTATTGGCAAAAGGTAATTTAAGGATTAATGAATCCAAAATTTGGTTAAATACGCCTGATGGACTTTTAAAGCCTAATAATCAATCTTATATATCTTTTCAACTCAATAATCTGGAAGCAAATATAATTGAAAATATTCGTGTTGATATCAATATGATAGATGGACAAAAGGGCATAAAGGTTAATCAATCTGTATTTGTTCAACCTTTACTACCTAATACCAACAAACAAATAAACATCCCAATTACCTCAGATGTTAATATTGAAACAAAGGATAATTTACTTGAAATTAAGGTTTATTCCGGATCAGATCTTATAAAGACGGTTAGTGGGTCAGTGAAATCTTTGAATCCAAAGGCTGCAACCCTTCGTTTTGTAAATACGAACACTGAAAAAGAAGGAGTGGATGAATTCAGCCCGCAAACGCTGATGGTGGAAATTCAAAATGATGGTGACTTACCCTCTTCCGATGTACAGATTAATTTTGTTCTGCCAAAAGGAATTTTAGCTTTAACTTCTGCTGATGTAAAACTGGGTACAATTAATTCCAAGTCTTTAAAAAAAGCATCTTTTAGATTTCAAAAAACAGTTCAATATGAAGGGAACGAAGTAGCCATTCAAATGAATGTAATTGATAATCAACTTACCAGAATTTCTAAAACAGTAACTGCCAGATTTGATGTCATCACAACAAGTCAATCCTCAAATATTATTGTATTTAATAATCCCAAAGCTTCCCAGAAAAGAACTGATTGGAGTAATCCAACGTTTAAACTTGAAGCTATGTTTGGCACAAGTAGTAATAATCTGAAACTTGGTGATGCCGTAGTTAAAATTAATGGGGTTATTCCTGAACGTTCAAAAATGGATGAGGAAAAGCTAACTCCTCCCGCCTCAAACAGTCAAGGTAATGCTATGAATTTTTATGATTATGAAAATGTAATCTCTCTGGTTGAAGGGGAAAATAGAGTGTTGATTGAACTAGTTACACCCAATGGTGTCATTCAATCAAATGAAATGATTATTAACTATAAACCTAAACAGCCTAATCTGCATGTTTTAAGTATTGGTATTCCACACCGAGATTTAAAATTTACTACTGTTGATGCTGAAAATTTTGCAAATGCCTTTCAAAATCAAACAGGTATGGATAAGGTATTTAATAAGATTTATATTGAAAAAAAGAATACAAGGGATAATACACGTAATCTTGATATTCGTGCTGCCATGGAAGATCTTAAAAGGAGGTATAATACAGATCTTATTGGTGGGAAGATTAATAGGGAAGATGTTCTGATTCTCTTCATTTCGTCTCATGGTAAGACAGATGATAATAACGATTTTAAAATATTAGCGTCAGATTATGAAACTTATGGTGATGTCTCAAATATTGATTATAAAAGAGATATTCTGGATATTTTAAATCAGATTGATTGTAAAAAATTTGTGTTTATCGATGCTTGCCATAGTGGTTCCGCTCAAGGTGCAAGATTGGTTAACCAAGCCCGGTTTGCTCTTGAAGAAATAAATGCGGCATATCCAGGACTTAATGTGTTGACCAGCAGTCAGGTTGACGAATTGTCTTACGAAGATGATTCCTGGGGAAATGGTGCCTTTACAAAAGCCATTCTAGAAGCATTTTCCGGAAAAACTTTAGCGAGTGGACTAAATCCTGATCCAGATGGAGATAAAATTATTCGTTTTGGTGAGTTATATGATTTTCTTCAGAAAAGAGTCCCCGCCATGGTTATGGAAAGGAAGAAAAGTAAGCAAATGCCTGCAAAAATGTCAAAAGGATTGGGAGATAATATTCCGTTATATCTACTATATTAATCTTGGAAAATGAGAGCCTTTCTTCTTCTAATATTTCTAATAATCTCAAGTTGGATTTTTGTAATAAAAGCTCAAACAACCTCTTGTTTTTCTGCGACATACGTTGCTAATCCAACTTGTCCTGGGTTAAAAACGGGTAATATTTCTTTAAATATTACAGGTGGCTCCGGTTCTTATAATATTTTTTTTAATGGAAGTACCATAGCAACTACTCAAACTACCTTTACCTTTTCAAATTTATCAGCAGGAGGTTATTCCATTAGAATTATAGATGCGAAGAACATAAACTGCACCCAAACGATTTCTGCAATCATAAATAATTATCTTGTTCCAACGGTTACAATAAATGGTAACAGTTCCTTTTGTTCCGGTCAAAATATTTCATTAACAGCTGCTTTAGATAAATTTTATTCAACCTCTTATTCTTATGCCTGGAGCAATGGTGATAAAGGTTCAACCATAAATTTTGTTCCAACCTCAACGGGTACATATTCAGTTACGGTAACAGATGCTGCCGGTTGTTCTGTTAATACTTCAAAATCAATTACTCAGGTTTCTGGTCCCAGCGTTAGTTTTTCAGGTAGCTATACAAATTGTCCAGGTAAGGCAGTAACCCTTGTGCCGATAATTAATGGAGGAACTAGTCCATACACTTATTTATGGGATGGCGTTATTTCAACTACCGCATCTAAGACGGTAAACCCAACTTCACCTCAAACTTATTGTCTTACGGTAAGAGATGCCAATAATTGCACGGCACAAGCCTGTGTAGTCGTAAATCAAAGGTTTTTAAACGTTAACTTACCTACTGGCATATCAAAATGTCAGGGAGAAAGTTATACTTTAGTACCAACGGTTTCCAATTTTTCCGGAGCCTTAAGTTACCTGTGGAGCAATGGTTCGACTGGCTCAACCAATCCAGTGACTATTAATGCCACACAGTCTTATGCTGTGACAGTTACAGATGCAACTGGTTGTATTGGTACAGCTTCTACGTCTATAGGAATGAATACAAATCCTTCAGTGAATTTGCCAACTTCATTAGATGTATGCCAATTTAATGCTGTAACGCTTGATACGAAATTAAGTGCCACATCAAATACCTTCACATGGAGTACCGGTAGCACCACTTCAGCGATAACCCTAACTCCATCTTCCTCAACGAATATTTCAGTAACTGTCACTAATACCAATAACTGTAAATCAGTATCTTCTGTTAGAATCAATGTAAAATCCAATCCATCTGTTTCCTTGCCTACTTCCCAAATCACTTGTGCAAATACATCATTTACTTTAACGCCTGCTGTTAGTGGAGGAACGCCAGGATATGCATATTTATGGAGTAACGGTTCAACAAATGCTACGTTAACTACCTCTTTACCAGTATCTGGTGCCATTTCTCTCAGAGTGACAGATCAAAATGGTTGTAATGCAAATTGGACAACAAATATATCTGTTCGAAATAGTCCTACAGTGAGTATTTCCGGACCAACCCTAATTTGTCCGGGACAAACTATTTCTTTAAATACAAATACAATAGGAGGAACCAGTCCTTATACCTACCAATGGAATACAAATTCCAATAATCAAAATATATCAGTGTCCCCAGCATCCGTAACTACCTATACTGTTAAGGTAACTGATAATCTGGGTTGTAGCAGTTCTTCAAGTATATCTGTTTCTCCATCCAAATCCTTGAATGTTAACCTACCCACAGGCATTTCAAAATGTCAGGGAGAAAATTATACATTAGTTCCTACAGTTTCCAATTTTTCCGGAGCCTTAAGATATCAGTGGAGTAATGGTACCACAAGTTCAACCAATACAGTAACTATTAATTCTACACAGTCTTATGCTGTGACAGTTACAGATTCAACAGGTTGTATTGGAACAGCTAATACTTCTATAGGTATGAATGCAAATCCTTTGGTTAATCTGCCAGCTACTATGGATGTGTGTCAATTTAATGCGGTGACGCTTGATACGAAATTAAGTGCCACATCAAATACCTTCACATGGAGTACAGGAAGTACAACTTCAGCAATTACGGTAACACCATCTTCGTCTGCAAATATTTCAGTAACTGTCACAAATGCCAACAATTGTAAAAGTGTGGCTATTCTTAGTTTAAATGTAAAATCCAATCCATCTGTTTCCTTGCCTACCTCCCAAATTACTTGTGCAAATACATCATTTACTTTAACGCCTGCTGTTAGTGGAGGAACGCCTGGATATGTATATTTATGGAGTAATGGTTCAACAAATACTACGTTAACAACCTCTTTATCAGTATCTGGTGCCATTTCACTCAGAGTGACAGATCAAAATGGTTGTGTTGCAACAGCAATATCTGGTATAACACTGATTCCTAACCCAACTATTTCTATATCAGGTATTTTTGAAATTTGTCCTGGTCAATCAACGACATTAACAGCACTTCCTTCAGGTGGAACTCCTCCTTACACATATAAATGGGATACTGGTGACACCAGTAAATTAATTTCAATAATGCCTTTAATACCATCTACTTATAAAATAATATTAACAGATAAAAATAATTGTGTTGGCGAAGGATCAATTCTGGTATCAACATCAAAAAATATATCAGTCAACTTACCTTCCGATTCAATTATTTGTCCAGGAGATTCTATAACTTTAAAACCCATTATTGGAACAAATGGAGGAGATTTAAATTATTTATGGAACAATGGAACCATTGCTGAATTCTTATTAGTTAAGCCAATAAATAAATCTAAATATTCCTTACTCGTAAAAGATAAACTCGGATGCTCAGGATATGCTGAAACAACGGTAAATATAAATACGCCACCTAAAGCAACTTTACCTGCACTCATTAATGGTTGTTTGGCAGATAGCGTAAAAGTAAATTTAAGTGAGATTTCAGGGTCAGGTCCATTTAATTTCAATTGGTCAAATGGAAAAAAAACGCCAGAATCGATCTATTTTGTTGATTCAGATAAAATTATTTTTACAACAATTACAGATGTAAATCAATGTAAAACCATTATTTCTTCTAAAATTAAAGGGAATGAAAAACCGGTTTTGTATCTAAATGCTACCCATACTTTTTGTCTCAATGAATCTGTCAGAATAAATCCAAAAGTAACTGGTGGTTTGACTCCTTATTCCTTTTTGTGGAGTAATGGCAATACATCTGCCGAATTTAATACTCCTTTAATTGAAAATACAAATTTAACGTTAGTTGTTTCAGATAATTTGGGTTGTACGGATAAAAAATCTACTTTTATTGAATTGAAAAAAGATATTCCCCAAATATTTCTTCCAGATACTATTCGACGTTGTATAGGTGATGATGTGTTAATTAATCCAATTATTCAGGATAAAGTGGGAATTAGCAGCTATCAATGGTCTGACGGACAAACCAAATTACAAATTATTAAAAAGGTACTCAATTCATTTAAAATGAAATTGCAAGTAATGAATCTGATAGGTTGCATGGCAGTAGATAGTTTATTAATCTTGCCGTTTAATAAGCCAAATATTGTTTTGCCTTCTATATTTGAAGCATGTAAATCAGATAAAGTATTCATAGAGATTCCTTCTGATCCTAATAATAAAACCACTTATCAATGGGATTCCGGTGAAAAATCTAATAAAATTGAGGTTATAGCAAATGAATCAAAATTATTAAAAGTATGGGCTACTAATTTGGAAGGATGTAAAGATTCGGCAACCTCTCTCTTAAAAATTTTTGAAAATCCAATAGTTAATCTAATTGGGAAGAAAGAAAATTGTAGTAATACGCCTTCTTCATTTACAGTGGATATTTTATCAGGAAATTCACCGTACCAAATAAAATGGGCGAGTGGTGAATCCACAAACAGAGTAGATTATCCTACCGTTGATTCTATTCAGAAAGTGGGTGTTGAGGTTATCGATGTGAAAGGTTGTCGAACCTATTCATCTTTACCTCTTATTTTGTTAAAAGGCCCGGATATTCAAATATCGAATGAGTTTTTTGTATGTGAAAATGAGGAAAAAGCTTTGAACCCAATGGTGACTTTGGGAAAAAAACCATATATCTATAAATGGAATACTAATCAAAGTAGTCCGGGTATTATTGTTAAAAATGGCTTATATACTTTTTCTGTTACAGATGCTAATGGTTGTTCAAATAGAAAAGATATTAAAGTTACCCCTATTAAACCGCCGGAATTATATGTTTATTCATTAAACCAACCTTTTTGTAATTTGCCAAATGGAAAAATTGTTCTTCAGATTAAAAGTACTTCTCCAACAGAGGTAACCTGGTCTAATGGGCAAAAGGGGTTAATGCTTGAAAATGCTTATGCGGGCAAATATATCGCTGCAGCCATTGATAGTAATAATTGTTTTGGTGAATTATCGCAAAATCTTGTTTGTAATTGTGAGGGTAAAGTAGGGGTTATGGATGGGAATTTGGTCACTATTTGTAAAAATGAGGTCAGACAATCTAAGTATGATGCCAGTAATCAAAAGTTAGGTCTTAATAATGGTCGTTGGTTTATTTTGCACAACAGTCCGGGTATGAATTTAGGAAATCAGATTTTAAATATCGATACTACTGGAATTATAAAGTATTATCAGGGAATGATAGTGGGTGAAACTTATTATATATCAGCTGTTATAGGCAGAAAATTATCTGATGGTTCAATAGATTTAAATGATCCATGCCTTTCTATTTCTCCAGGTACACCCGTTAAAATTCTGGCAACTCCTGAAACACCCATTAAAATTTCAGTATCTGACACCTTGGTTTGCCCCGGGAGCAGCATAGTATTACAAACAAATAAACAGGATAATGGCTTCATTTATATTTGGCAAACGCCTAAAGGCTTTATTAATACCTTAACTCCTTCACTCACTATTCCGAAATTTGAAAAACAGGATGTTGGTAATTATTATCTACGTATAAATAGTGATAAATGTACCTCAAACGCATTTGGACCTATACCCATAGATTTTTCTAAGGAAATCAATGAAATTTTTACCGAACCAGATAAGTCAGTTTGTGGGAATGATTCTGTTTTTATTAGAGCTAATATGCCTTTAAATGCCATTGGGAAATGGTTAACAAGTAGCTCAGCAATTATTGGATCTCCCCAAAATGAAAATTCTTGGGTTAAAGGATTAATGCCAGGTAAAAATGACTTCTTATGGACCGTTGTGACAAGGAATTGTATCATTACTGATACATTAAAAATCTATTATGTTCCAAGGCCTAAGCTAAAAAATGATACAGTATATCTTGATGATAATAAAAATACGGCATTGTTTGATTTTCTTGAAAATGATGAATTAAGTAATATTCCACCATCATTTTTAAGAATAAATTTAATTTCTAAGCCACTTTCTGGAAACCTATCTATTAATAAAGAGGGGTATTTTACCTATTCCCGGGATCCTAATATTTCAGAAGACCAGTCTTTGGCTTTTGTTTATGAAGTTTGTAATACTGATACAACGGGAAATTGTACTAACAACTGTAATCTGGCGGAAGTTATATTAAACGTTACTTTTAACCCAAGAACTTTGATATACCCAACCATTGGTTTAAGGCCAAATTTCAATAATCCTGTATGGAAATTTGAAGCAGCAAGGCCTATGTACAGTGCCAAATTAAATATTTTGGACAGGTGGGGAAAAGTAGTTTTTAAGGAAGAATTTTTACAATTACAAAAAGGAGAAATTGTTGGAAATTGGAATGGATTATCTCAAAATCAGCTTAAATTACCAGCGGGTGCTTATTATTTTTCCTTAATAGGAGAAATTGAAAATAATGAGAAGGTAGTACAAAATGGAATCATTTATTTGATGGAATAATTATTATGATAAAGGAACTATCAAATAAGTATGTTAGCATACTTTTCATCTTTTTTTTATTCTTGACATTCGAAGTTGATTGTCAACAACTTACGCCGTTCTCTTTATATAGAGACCATTGGAACCTTATAAATCCTGCTGCAGTGTCAAATAATAATATCCTGGCTGAATATCCTTATACAGTTTCAGCAAGTTCCCGTTTTCAATATTTGGGCATTGGATTAAATGTAAAAGATGCTCCTAATACTAATGTTTTAAACGCTGAATGGGTAAATAATAATTTAAACAGCACTTTTGGATTACAGCTAGTTTCTGATAAAATAGGTTTATTAGGAAATAATGGAGCTTATTTACAATATGCCTATAAACTTAGGTTAAGTCGAAGAGATGAGAAATTTTTAAGTTTTGGCATCTCTGCCGGATTGATTAATTATTATTCAAAAATAAATGGTGCTGATTTTCCTGTAGCAGAACCCGATATTATTCCAACATCTACTTATTTACCTGATTTGAATATTGGTTTTTTTTACAGGAATGAGGATAAATATTATTTAGGTCTTTCTTTTCCCCAATTTTTGAATCTTACCGCTAAATTTAAATCACTGGATTCAGGTAAGGAATTATTTTCAATTAAGAGATTCAGACATATATATGCTGTTGGCGGAATATATATTCCTTTTGATTTTTTTGGCTTAGGTGATGAAACAGCTATATTGGATTTATCTACTTGGATTAGGTATCTACCCGGGCAATTTCCTGTTATAGACGGAAATGTAAGGTATCAGCACAATCAGACTTTTTGGTTTGGTGCTGGTGTTTCCTCAAATGCTACTTCTCATTTTGAAGTTGGATTTCTTGCTGGAAAAACGATAGGATTGTTTGACAATCAGATTAAGATTTCCATCGCTTACGATGTACCCTTTGGTAAGGCATTATATCAATTAGGAAGCTCCATAGAAGCTTCTATAGCTTATAGCTGGTATTAAATCTGGAGAGGATAAAATTAAATTATCCTCTCCAGATTTTTTTTTAAAGTGACTATTACCAGAAAACTGTGTAAATAAATGCTAAGACTAATAAAATAATAGCTGAACTTATATTAAAAGATTCAGAGGTCTTAAATATGCCTGGTTTTAAAATAATTTGCTTTTCATCAGGTTGTCCTTTTCCTTCAATCTCACTTGCAATAACAATGACAGCTATAGAAGCAAGGCATGTTATCATCATTTGATGCATGAAAGGTAAAATCACAAAAATAGGTAAGTCAGACCATCCGTTTGGACCAACCTTAAAAAACATGGCGATTGGAATAGAGGCAATCACGCCAAGAATGGCCGATTTATTTTTGGTTTTTTTCCAAAATAATCCGGTTACAAATACAGCAAGAATACCCGGACTTACGATTCCTGTATATTCTTGAATGAATTGAAAGGCTTGACCTAAGTTACCCAACAAGGGAGCAATTAAAATGGCTATAATCAAAGCAATACCCGCGGAAAGACGTCCAACAGTTACCATTTGCTTTTCCGTAGCCAACTTATTAATTATAGGTTTATAAATATCCATCGTAAAAATGGTGGCTGTAGAATTTAGCATAGATGCCAGTGATGACACTATAGCTGCAGCTAAAGCGGCCAAAACCAACCCTTTCATTCCAGCAGGTACAAATTTTTGAATTAACCAAGGTGCTGCATTATCATTAATAATGGATCCATCTGGTCTTTTAAAGGAAGGATCTAACATTTCCGGAATGAGAACACCTTCAGGACTGGCATTTAGTACAAAAGCGATAATACCGGGTAAAACCACAATAAAAGGAAGAATCATTTTTAAGAAAGCGGCAAAGGCAATGCCTTTTTGGGCTTCTTTCAATGATTTTGCAGCAAAAGTTCTTTGTATAATATATTGATTAAATCCCCAGTAATATAAGTTTGCAACCCACATTCCGCCCACTAAAACAGCGATGCCGGGTAAATCCCACCACGCATCTTTTCCATCGGGAGTTATTATTTCACCTTTAGAAATAATCATGGAGAATTTTTCCGGAGCGACGGTAACCAAATGATTCAAGCCATCTATAATTCCTCCATCAGGAGTAAGTTGTTGTAAACCTATAATGGAAGTTACCATACCTCCAATAATTAGCAAAACTACTTGAACAACATCAGTCCATGCTACGGCAGATAATCCTCCCCATAGTGAGTAAGAAGCTGCAAATAATCCAAGACCAATAATACTAATCATAAATAAAGAACCATCACCACTACCCATTATAGTATCTAATGCTTTTGCTCCTAAAAACAATACAGCTGTGAGATTGACAAACACGAATAAAGCAAGCCAAAAAAGGGCTAGAATAGTTTTTAACTGGGTGCTGAAGCGTTTTTCTATAAATTCTGGAATGGTATAAAGACCTTTTTCGATGAAAATAGGAAGAAAGTATTTCCCAACTATTAATAACGTCAGAGCAGCCATCCATTCATAGGAAGCAATGGCTAAACCTATGGCAAAGCCTGATCCTGACATGCCAATAAACTGTTCAGCGGAAATATTTGCTGCAATTAAACTGGCGCCAATGGCCCACCAAGGAAGTGATTTACCTGCCAAAAAATAATCTTCGGAATTCTTTTCATGCCCTTTTTTATCCCTGGATACCCATAATCCAATGGACATTATTAATACACCGTAGGCCACGAAAATTACCCAATCCAATAAGCTTAATTCATTCATACATTGAAATGGTTAATATTTAACAAACAATTACAATCAATAGTAAGGAATTTTCCTTAAAAAAAGAAACGCTTTGAAAGTTATCAAAGCGTTTCTTGAAATAAAAATTAAAAATAATTTTTACAGGTGAATTACTTCACCATAGGCGGCCGCGGCGGCTTCCATAATTGCCTCACTCATGGTTGGGTGAGGATGAATGGTTTTAATAATTTCATGTCCCGTTGTCTCCAATTTTCTTATTGAAACAAGTTCTGCTACCATCTCTGTAACATTTTGTCCTATTAAATGGGCACCTAGAAGTTCCCCATATTTTTCATCAAAAATAAGTTTAACAAATCCACTTTTATCTCCTGCAGCAGAGGCTTTACCTGAGGCAGAGAAAGGAAATTTACCAATTTTTAACTGGTAACCTGCTTCTTTGGCTGCTTCTTCGGTCATTCCCACAGATGCTACCTCAGGTACACAATAGGTACAAGATGGAATATTTTGGTAATCAATAGGTTCTGGATGATGTCCTGCCATTTTCTCCACGCAGGTGATTCCTTCCGCACTTGCTACGTGGGCTAAAGCCGGTCCTCCTGTAATATCACCAATGGCATATACACCTGGTACATTAGTTCGGTAGAATTCATCTACTTTTACTAAGCCCTTTTCCAAGATAATTCCAACCTTTTCTATGCCAATATTTTCAATATTAGGTGTTACACCGGCCGCTGAAAGTACAATATCACAGGCTATTTCAGAAATATTTCCTGTTTTTCTATCCTTAACTTTTACTAATACTTCTTTTCCTTTCGTATCTACAGACTCCACTGAGGTGTTTCCAAGAACTTTAATTCCCTTTTTGGTGTAAATTTTAGAAATTTCCTTTGAGATTTCAGCATCTTCACGTGGAAGCATACCTTGCTCAAGAAATTCAACTAATGTAACTTCTGTACCGATGGTATGATAAAAATAAGCGAATTCAACGCCAATGGCACCTCCTCCAATAACAACCAATCGTTTTGGTTGAGTAGGTAGTGTCATGGCTTTTCTATATTCTATTACTTTTTCTCCATCAATGGGTACATTAGGTAAAGCTTTTGCTCTTCCTCCGGTAGCTAAAATAATATTTTTTGCCTCATAATTTGTTGCTTTTCCGTTAACATCAGTTACACTTACTGTATTAGCTGAAACTAAGCTTCCATTACCAGTTAAAACGGTGATTTTATTTTTCTTTAGTAAAAATTGAATTCCCTTACTCATGCCATCGGCAACCCCTCTTGATCTTTTGATCATTGCGGAAAAATCAGCTTTAGCTTCATTTAGTTGGATGCCATAATCCGAAGCATGTTGCACATATTCAAATACCTGGGCACTCTTTAATAAGGCTTTTGTAGGAATACATCCCCAGTTTAAACAAATACCACCAAGGTTTTCTCGTTCAACTACAGCTACATTCATGCCAAGTTGTGAAGCCCTGATAGCAGCAACATAGCCGCCTGGACCTGTACCAATGATAATTAAATCGTATTTCATTAATCTGTTTTTGAAATTTTCTGTTCAGTAAAAGATTCTGCAAATATAAATACTATACACTAATAATTTAAGTTTCCTTTCATAACATTATGAACCTTTATAAGAAGTGTATGTTTTCTTTTTTTATCATTTCTTAAAAGTCCAAAAATGATCGATCAGGATTTAAAAAATCTGAATGAACCACTAAAGAAAAATGGATCAAACCATCCTTACCTCGTTGATGAGAGTATTTGGTTAGATGAATTGGGAGATTCCCATCAAACTACTTCGATAGAAACACCCGTAAATACTGAATATTTAAATAAATCAGATGCTGAAAAAATGGTTAAAATTCAACACCATTTTAAAGAAATTATGGAAACATTAGGTATGGATCTGTCAGATGATTCCCTTAAAGGTACCCCAGGTAGAGTAGCAAAAATGTTTGTAAAAGAAATATTTAGTGGTTTAATCCCTAAAAATATGCCTGATATATCTCTTTTTGAGAATAAATTTGGCTACAAAGAGGTTTTGCTTGAGAAAAACATAACTGTTCAGTCTTTTTGTGAACATCACTTTTTACCTATCATTGGGAAAGCCCACATCGCTTACAAACCAGGGGATAAAGTTATTGGTTTATCTAAATTAAACAGGATTGTCGATTATTATAGCAGAAGACCGCAGGTTCAGGAAAGATTAACCAGACAAATTGCTGAAACATTAAGGCAGGTTCTTGAGACTGACAGTGTGGCAGTTTACATTGAAGCGGTTCATTTTTGTGTACAGGCAAGAGGTATAGAGCATCAAGGATGTACCACCGTAACATCTGATTTTGGGGGTGATTTCAAGAAAGAAAATGTAAGACATGCTTTCTTTCAATCAATTCAAACAAAAATTTAAATGGAAACTTTATTAAATAAAATTGTTCTGGTAGTAGGTGGAACAGGTGGTATTGGGGCAGAAACATGTAAACTTTTACATCAGTCTGGCGCTAAAGTTTATGTTTCCGGAAGAAATGCCGAAAATCTTAATTCTATTTGTAATGCAATAGGTATTCCTGTTAAAAATAGATTTGTTATTGATCTTAAAAATACAGATAGTATCCATCTTATGGTTGATGAGATTCAATCTATGTCAGGAGCTCCTATTGATATACTCATAAATGCAGCGGGTATAGGTATTATTAAATCTTTTGAATCATTAAGTATTGAAGATTTTAAAGATTCACTTGACGTAAATCTTGTGGGGGCTTTCAGTTTGATTCATGCCGTCCTGCCGAAAATGAAAGAGCAAAAGAAGGGTCTTATCATTAATATCCCCGGTGTTTTGGGTAAAACGCCTATGGCAGGGGCAGCAGCTTATGCAGCGTCAAAATATGGTTTAAATGGTATGTTAAAGTCTCTTAGAGAGGAACTAAAAAGAACTGAAATAAGAATAACTAATATATACATGGGGGGCGTTGACTCTCCATTTTGGGATAATATAGATTTGAAGGTTCAACGTGATAAGATGATTGCAGTAAAGGAAGCAGCAAAATCCATTTGGTTTCTTTGCCAACAACCTTCGTCGGCTGTAGTTTCTGAAATGGTTATTCAACCGTTTAATCATCAAGCCATTTAATGGTTAGTCCGCATGTTAAGATTAAGGTTTTTGGGTTTCTTTTTTGCCATTAACCTTAATCTCAATTTTTTGTACGCATATACCTCTTTATTACGTCCATCTATAACGATTGATTCTTTTCCAGCAGTACTCTTAGATTCTGTATATATAAGGGTTAACAATCATTTGGATATCAGTTTGTCACCAATTTCAAACGTTTTTCTTTTCAATCCAATAGACGGTTTTTTGTGTCAAACAGGTATAAAATCAAGGTTTAATGCTAAAAAACCTATAACATTTTCTTTACATCCAAGATATGCTATCCAACGTAAAATTTTATATGCAGAAGCTGAGGTTTCAGCATTCCTTGTTAATGAGAAATTTAATTCATCCCAGCTTTTTTTCTCAGCTGGAAATTTTTTAACACAGGTTAATCAGCCCTTCATAAAAAATGAGCAAATTATTTCTATTATAAATGTTATAGACGGATTAAATCCGTTGTTGTTTATAGAAAAGAAATTTTTTAAGGTTCAGTTAAATCAAACTCTTTTTTCCAATTTTATTTTTCAAGCATCATCGGAGTTCGCAGACAGAAATTATCTTGAAAATTACAATTTTCAGCGTTGGAATTTCAAACGAAATGAGCCCTTAGAATCATTTAATTTGAGGGACAAAGCACTCATACATACTTTTTCATTGTCTTATTCTCCATTTTTAACTATTAATTATAAAAAAGGAATGCCTGGTTTTTTAGAAAGTGAGTCAAACTTTGATTTTTTAGAACTGGCCTTCTCTCAATCATTTAATATAAAAAAGTTTGGTCGAATAGATGTCAACTTCATATCAGGTAAATTCATACAACAAGATTTTCTTCATTTTAATGATTTTTATCATTTTCCAACAGGGAGAACACTGAAAACCAGTCATCCTGTTATCTCTACCTTCAGGCTTTTACCTTATTATGAATTTAGTACGAATAATTATTTTCATAGGATACATATTCAGACCCAGACGGCTAATTTTTTATTAAGTAAATGGTTATTTATAAAAAAATCAAAGGTATTAGAGAATATATTTATTAATCTTGCTATCACTGATAAACTACAACCATTCTTAGAAATGGGTTACGCTTTAGATAATATTTTAAAAAATTTTCGTTTAGAAATTGTTTCGGCAAGATATGATGGAAAATGGCTGGGACCTAGAATAATTTTAGGACCTACTTCTTTGTAATTTATCTTCAATATATTTTTCCAGTTCAACAGGAGAATTTTCATCTTGCCATTGTAAGTATGTATAATCAGCCTGTTCATAGAATTTTTCTCTTTCAGTAATTTTTATTGAAATGAATTGTTTTAGTTCGTCATCTGACATACTACTTATTAATGGTCTTCCTTCTTTTTGATAGTTTAGTCTTTTAAATAATAATTCTTCTGATGTTTTTAGATAAATAGATATTCCGTGGTCTTTAATCCATTTCATATTATCATGAAAACATGGAGTACCTCCTCCACAGGATATGATATTTTGGTTAAAATCGATCGTTTTTCTTAATAAATTTGCTTCGTTTTCCCTAAATCCTTTTTCGCCTATACTATTAAAAATTTGAGGAATACTTAAATTCAAAGTAGTTTCTATAAATTCGTCTAAATCTAAAAATTTCAAATTGAACTTTTTGGATAAATATTTTCCATAGAATGATTTTCCAGACCCCATAAATCCTAAGAGGTAAATATTTTTCATAGATATAAAGGCATTTTATTAGGATTATGAATTACATTCACTGCTTGAATTAGACCTGCATGGGAATAAGTTTGGGGGAAATTTCCCCATTGACTACCAGTTTTTGCATGAACGTCTTCGCTAAATAAACTCAAATGATTGCTATATTCTAATATTTTATTCAAATTAGCTATGGCTTTGTCCTTATAATTCATAATGGCCAGTGCTTCTACATGCCAAAAGGCGCAAATTAAAAAGGTAGCTTCCG
This sequence comes from Bacteroidota bacterium, assembly GCA_014190515.1. Classification (GTDB taxonomy): domain Bacteria; phylum Bacteroidota; class Bacteroidia; order Chitinophagales; family Saprospiraceae; genus BJGN01. The sequence goes on along the minus strand of BJGN01000017.1, from coordinate 15,572 downwards.
GCTTACCAAAATCGTCCTCGTGTATATACCTGTAAAAAAGACCGTTTTCCGCAGATAATTTATCCTCCAAAGTTAAAAGTAAGTGAGTAGCTCTGGGGTCGTCGGGTTTCAAGTAATGCATGGTAATTAGTTGTAGGAGACTGGCATCGAGGTTTTTATTTCCTATGGCTTGATAGTAAAGTCCTGATTTCTTGTCGAAACAACACTCAATTTTATCGATAGCTTTAGATAAATTGGTCGTAGCGTGATTAAACATTAATTTATCGTCAAAAATATCAGCTATTTTTAAGGCAGATTTACAACCTGCCCAATGAAACAGGTAGGTATAACAATGAAATTGTTTTAGGCCTCTAAATTCCCATAAGCCGTTGTCAGGTTCATTCATTGTTTTTTGAATCATATTTAACATGTTTCGAATAAGAGGTAGAAATTGCATTCTAGTCTCCAATGGAATTTTGTCATTGGTAAAATAGGGTAGAAGCGTAGTAATTACCTGCCCATAAATGTCATTTTGAATATGTTCAAATGCTTGATTTCCAATTCTTACCGGTTTTTCATTTAAATATCCTGGTAAATTTAGTTCTAGTTCTTTGGGATCTCTGTCCAGGGAAATAGTGTGCAATGGTGGCCATCTTTCATCATATTTTTCATTTATGAGAGATAAATAATGAGCATATTTTTGTATTATTTCTTTATTATTAAGAAGGTCAAACGCCAGGAGAGTGTAGTAGCTATCTCTCATCCAGCAAAATCGGTAGTCCCAATTTCTTGTTGAACCTAAAAATTCAGGTAGTGAAGTAGTTGCTGCAGCAATAATTGCTCCGTTGTTAAAAACATGAAGATGTAAAGATAAGGCAGAACGAATCACCTCGTGTTTATATAAAGTAGGAATAGCCAAATTATCGACCCATTCTTTCCAATAGTTTTTTGTTTTTATAAATAAATCTTCTGCTTCTGAGGCTATATTATGCCAATGATTTTTTTCATTGGTCATTACTAAATAAATGGGTTTATCTAGAGCAAAAAATGAAGCTACGTCATTAAATAGTTGAATATTAGAGCAATAAACATATATAGATTTTTCATTTAAATAGTAATGAATGCTATTTTCATTAACAACAGTATGGTATTGTTGATTTCCATATTGGTAAGTAGGGGTGCATTGTAATTTTATTAAATTATATCCTTTAATGGGTGTGATTTTCCTTATAAAAATATGAGGTCTAATTAATTCCGATGAGCTGTAAAATATTGGAGCAAAGTCATTTATCTCGAAAGTACCATTGTTGGTTTCTATAGATGTTACCAGAATATTTGTATCCTCAAGGTATCGCTGAAAGGTATTAATAATATCAGATTGAGGTATTATTTTGTAATCGCCACCATTATATTTGTCGAGAAGATTACCAAAAAGGAAACTGCTATCAAAATGAGGCCAACAAAGCCAGGTAACGTTTCCAAAATTATTTATGAGAGCAAGCCAGGAACCATTTCCAATAATCCCCATGGCGTATTTGTGAGGCATAATACGTATTTAGACCTAAAGATTATAAAAAAATGTAGTATTTAACAAGGAACTTAATTTCATTGTTACAAAAACCTTATTTTTGTCCCTTCAAATCAAGAAAATGAGTAAAATTAAGGTATATTTTTCATTATTGATATTTTTCTCAATATCGAGTTGTCAAACAAGCACATCAAATGAGAAAAAGGTAGAGGAAATAAGGCTAGGTAGGGAACTTTCTCCCTCTGAAATCATTAGAAATCCACTTGGAGAGCAAGGGTTAGATACTTCAAAAGTAGCTAAAATAAAATTTTTAGAGACTAAAATTTCTTTTGGAAGGATAAAAGAGGGAGAAATTGTTGAAAAATCATTTCAATTTTTAAATTCGGGAAATGTACCTTTATATATATTGGATGTTTATGGTACTTGTGGTTGTACTGTACCCGAATGGCCCAAGGGTATGATTGAACCAGGTAGGGGAGGTTTTATTAAGGTTAAATTCAATAGTGAGGGTAAAACAAATGAACAAAAAAAATTAATTACCGTAGTTGCTAATACATTTCCTGTAGAAACATTACTATATTTAGACGGAATTGTCACATCAAAAAACTAAATTATAAATCATAAAGCTATGTTTTTTTTACTACAAGCCAACGCAACAGGTTCATCATCATGGATTAACCTAATTTTCATCGTTTCAATGTTTTTAGTATTTTGGTTGTTAATGATACGACCACAAGCAAAACGTCAGAAGGAACAAAAATTATTTCAGGAAAGCTTAGACAAGAATAAAGATGTGGTAACAAGTAGTGGAATACTTGGCAGAATATCTAAAATTGAGGACAGTATTGTAACCTTAGAAGTTTCTCCTAAGGTGTATATACGAGTTACAAAGAACGCTATTTCCAAAGAGCTTACAGAAAATGTGAATGCGACCATAGAAAGTTAATTTTTTTTGGAACGCAAAAAACCTCCAGGTCGCGCTTGATACGTCTTGGAGGTTTTAATGCCTTTTTAAAACAGATAATTTACATTATGTTAAGTATAATTTCCTAAATTACATTTTCCGTTTCATTTTAAAAAACTGAAATTTTGATCAATTAAAATATTCGTTGAATGAACCTCTTATTTTGAGTAATTATTCTGGCCATACCTGAAAGTTCTTTTTTAGTTGAAACCTTGTAGCCTGTATTTGTAACTATGCCGTTCTCAAAATAAATTGTAACTGGTGAAACTAATTTTCCGTTTTCCTCTAAAGCTATACTTGAACTTGACGCTACTTTTCCTTGTATGATACCATACTTTGATGCTGGATAACTATTCAATCTTACAAATACTTTTTGGTTTCTTTTGATATTACCGCTTTCATTAAATGGAACGTTCATTATTCCTTTCATCTTATTTGATTGAGGCTGAATTATAATTAATAAAGGTTCATCTTTATTGACATATTGACCAGACTTGAGAAATTTATTCGTGAACTGTACCGTTCCATCTGTGGGTGAAATAATTAAATGAGAAGAAATCCATTGTGATACAATAGATTTAAATTGCACAAATGCAGCATTCATTTCTGAAAGTGCGACTTCCCTACCCTTTTCACTACTAACACTTAAATTAACTAAATCAGATTTTAAATTACTGATTTTAAACTGTTTATCTTTTATTTCAGCTTCGGTAGCATTTAAGTTCGACGAAAGAACCGTTAATTTATCTCTTGTTTTATTTAATTCAGATTGTGATAATTTATCCATTTTAACCATAGCTTCCTCATTCTTCAACTGAATTTGTGTATTTTCAATCTGTATGGCCAAATTATCTCTCAGAACTGTCGAATACTCTATACCATTTTCTAAAGAGCTGATTTGTTTTTGTTTATCACTTTTATTTGTAACCTCAGATATCCCTTTTACCCTTAAACTATATTGTTTTTGTTTATCTAGAAATTGATATAAATATTTCTGCAACTCCCCAATACTGTAATTATCAGTAAATGACAATGATAAAATTGATGATTGATCCGTTTGTTTAACTAGAAGTAATTTTTCATAAAGAAATAGAACATCTTTATAATTAGCCTCTGAATTATATGAAATCAGTAATTGACCTTTCTTTACCTTCTGATTATTAACAGCATGTAATTTATTCAGATATCCTGACTTGGTAGATATAAGTTTAGTTGGTGGATCATTAAATGAAACAATTATTTCACTCACAACTACGTCTGGGTATTGTATCCAATAGGATAACCATATTAAGACAACAATAACAATTAAAAAAATTAGATTACCAAATCTGATGATCCACCCGGGGGTTGTACCAAGAATTTCTTGAATTTCTTCGTTGAGAACCTCTATATTATTTTCATTCTTCATCTAGTATCCTAATTCCATTGTATTTTTTACTAATTGATAGTATGCTCCTCTAACAAAAGTCAATTCCTCATGAGAACCAACCTCAATCATTTCTCCATCTTCCATAACAACAATTTGATCTGCTTTCAAAACGGTACTCAAACGATGTGAAACAATAATGATGGTTTTATTTTTAAAAGCAGTCTTTATATTTTCCAAAATCAACATTTCATTAAAAGTATCCAAAGCTGAGGTAGCCTCGTCAAAAAAAAGAAAGTCAGGTTCCTTATAAACCGCTCTGGCTATAAGAATTCGTTGCTTTTGGCCTTGACTTAAGCCCAGACCTTCAGGACCTATCATTGTGTTATAACCCAATGGCAAATACTCAACATAAGATTGTAAATTAGCTATATTAATGGATTGTTGAAGTTTACGCTTATCTATAATTTCTTCACCCAAAGCAATATTTTTTGCAATGCTATCACTAAATAGATGACCATCTTGCATGACTACACCTATTTTACTTCGCCATAATTTGGGATTAACCGATAATAAATTTAATTCTCCCAATTTTATCTTTCCTTCCGTAGGCTTATATAGATTTAATAAAATTTTCAATAAAGTAGTTTTGCCACTACCACTTGGACCAAGAATAGCCGTTATTTTTCCATTAGGAATACTCAAGTTAATATTCTTTATATTGGGCGTAGCATTAATTCCTGCATAACTAAAGTTTACATTCTCCAATACAATATCACCTTCAGAAGGAAAAACAATATTATTTTCCTCTATAACTTTTTCATTTTCTTTAAGATGGATTTCACCAATTCTTTCTAAACTAATTTTGGCATCTTGCATCGATTTTAAAAATTCAGTTAATTGATTAATCTGCATATTTAGCTGGCCTATAATATATTGAATGGCAACTAACATACCCAGCGTGAGTCTTGTACTTAGAACACCTTGAGCAACCAGATATATAATCAAAAGATTCTTAGTTTCATTGAAAAATAAAGCACCAGCTCTTTGAACTTGTTCCAGTTTTAAATTTTCTGTTTCAGTATTAAATAATTTAGCTTGAACCTTCTCCCATGACCATCTTTTTAACTTTTCTGCATTAAATAACTTAATATCTTGCATACCGGTAATCAACTCATTGATACTATTTTGGTTGTCACTATTATATTCAAATTTTTTTATATCAAGCGATTTCCTCCACTTCATAAAACCTAAAACCCAAACTATATTTAATAACGAACCGATGATAAAAATGATAAAGATTGCTTTATTCCAGAATAAAAGGACAACACCAAAAGCAAGAAGATTCAAAATTGAAAAAATAGAAATCAGCGAAGTAGAACTTATGAATTTTTGTACCCGTTCGTGATCATTAAACCGCTGAATTAAATCTCCTGGTAATTTAGTATCAAAAAATCTAAAGGGTAGTTTGGTTAGCTTTATAAGAAAGTCAGATAATAAACTAATATTAACCCTACTTCCTACATGAAGTATATTCCAATTTCTAATAAATTCGACAGAAATCTGGCTTATAAATAAAATAAGTTGTGCAATTAGAACTAACGCTATAAAAGAAAGGTCATTGTTATTAATGCCTATATCAACTATACTTTTTATAAAAAAAGGAAAAAGTAGTTGCAGCGTACTACCTAAGAATAATCCGATAACAATCTGAAAAATGAGAGCTTTATACTGTTTAAAATAATTAGAAACATATTGCCAACTACCCTTTAGTGGCTCTTTGCCATTGAATGTATAAAAATCAGGTGTACTTTGGCATATTAAAACGATTCCTGAATTTTCGATTTCAGCTTCTTCACCTATCCATTTTTGTATAAATTTGTCATTATTTAATTTATACTTCCCCTGTGCAGGATCGGCAATCCACACCTTAGCGGAATCTTGGTGATAAACGACAACGAAATGATTATTACCCCAATTTATTATACATGGTTTAGGGATAACATCTTGTAATTGAACAATATCTGCCTCTACCGCTAAAGTTTTTAAACCAATAATTTCTGCTGCCTCACTAAGATCTAAGAGAGAAACGCCATCTTTTCCAGTATTACTAATTTCCCTTAAATACTCTAATGAATAGAAACGACCATAAAATTTGGCAACCATGCGCAAGCAAGTTGATCCGCAATCCATTGCCTCAAGTTGTGGATAGAAAGGAAACCGTTTCGGCATAATACTATAACCCGTTTTTATTTAACCAATTACAAATATAATTAAATATTTCTATTTGTTCAGGTTCATTATGTAACTCGTGGTAAAGTCCCTTTACGCCATGATAATCAATACCTGTTCTGGTAGCAAAAGCCTGACTTGCGGCGGCATCTGTTATTTTATCATCCAAACCATGAATAATTAATACCTTATCAATTATTTGCTTATTATAAGTTTCTAATATTTCTGCGCGTTGGAAAAGAATATTAGCGGCCGACAGCGTAATTTTATTATGAACTAAAGTGTCATTTATATAACGTTCAACAACCAATTTATCTCTTGACAGCCAATTAGGATCTAATTCATTACTTTGACTTAGTGCAGGTAGGATACCACTAAGCCATTTCATCAGAGATATTTTCCACGTTGGAGGAACGAGCTTTAGTTTAATCCAAGGGGCTGATGCAATGACATAATCTACTGATTTTTCTTGTTCAAGAATCCAGTTAAGGACTATATTTCCACCTAAGCTATGACCGTATAAAAGGAGTGGAAGTACATCCGCTTGATCATCAATCATTTTTTTTAACGCCTTAATTTCGTTTAAATAAAGTTCATAATTAGTTAAATGTCCTCTGGTACCAGGGCTATTTCCATGCCCATAATGATCAACTCCGTAAACATTAATAAGCTGATGATTAAATAATTTAGCCCAATGATTGTACCTTCCAACATGTTCTCCAGCACCATGAACAAGAATTAAATTAGCTTTTGGGTTATCAATTTCCCATTTTAAGCCAGATAATGTAATTTCGCTTGACAGCGGTAAAGTGAATTTTTCCATTTTTATCGTAATATAAGAAAGAGTATAGAACTAAAATTTATTAGCTTCGTTAAATTATTAAATTTAGCCAAAAAAATGCGTATTATATTTATGGGTACTCCAGCATTTGCTGTCCCTACCCTATTAAAACTTCATGATTCAGGCTTTACCATTCCAGCGGTAATTACAGCCCCAGATAAACTTGGGGGAAGAGGTAAAAAGGAGTGGTTAATTTCAGCTGTTAAAGAAACTGCATTAACATTAAATATACCTGTTCTCCAGCCTACTAATCTTAAAAATGAAACTTTCTTACAAACGGTAAACGATTTAAAACCAGATTTATTCATTGTTGTAGCTTTTAGAATGCTTCCAGAGGTACTTTGGAATTTACCACCATTGGGAACTATTAATTTACATGCCTCTATTTTACCTGATTATCGAGGTGCTGCACCTATCAATTGGGCCATAATAAATGGAGAAACAACTACGGGAGTAACCACATTTTTTATAAGAAAAGATATAGATACCGGACCTATAATTCTTACTAAATCCATCGAGATTCTGCCAGAGGATAATGTAGGTTCTTTACATGATCGCTTAATGTTAGTAGGTGCTAATCTTGTAATTGATTCATTAAAAAGTATCCTTGATCCAACTTTTGTGTCTGTTCCTCAGGTGAAAGGATCTACTAAAACAGCCCCCAAATTACAACATGAAACAGGAAAAATAGATTTATCAAAATCAACGGCAGAGGTTATTAATTTAATTCGAGGATTAAGTCCATTTCCGGGTGCCTGGTTAACAACAACGTTAGGAGAAATAAAAATTTTATCAGCTAAATCAGTTGAAACCAAGGTAGATTTTATGGACAAACAATATCTTAGTGATAACAAAACATTTATATATTTAAAGACTGGAGATCATTACATTTCTCTAGATAGATTTCAAATTCCAGGTAAAAAACCAATAGATGTAAGGTCATATCTTAATGGTAATAAAGCAGATACCTGGTTCTAAAAATATTTTTATGGTTCATATTATTGATTTAAAATTTCAAGGAGCTACTGAGTCTATTGCTGCCTTTTTAATGGATTCTAAGTTAGGTCCCATTTTATTTGAGACTGGACCGTTCTCTACATTTGAGACACTTACCATAGAAATAGAGAAAATTGGCTATGCTATAACCGATATAAATCATGTCTTTATTTCTCATATTCACTTTGATCATGCAGGTGCTGCATGGAAATTTGCGGAACATGGAGCTAAAATATACGTGCATCCCGCAGGATTACCTCATTTAAATAATCCTGAAAAATTATGGGGATCTGCCGTTAGGATTTACGGTGAGACTATGGAAAAATTATGGGGAGTAATGAAACCCATTTCGCAAGACAGTCTTATCCCACTGATGCATTTAGAAAGCATACATTTAGGGGAATTTGAAATACAATCACTTCATACGCCAGGACACGCTATTCATCATATTGCTTTTTCTGTAAATGATATCGTTTTTGGAGGAGATGTAGCAGGAGTTTGTATTGGCACTGGTCCAGTAGTCCCCCCCTGCCCACCTCCAGATATACATATTGAAGATTGGTGTAAGTCTATTCAGCTAATTAGAAATATTCATCCGAAATATCTTTATCTAACTCATTTTGGCTTAGTACAATTGCCTGTGAACGAACATCTTAACGTATTGGAAAACACCTTATTAAGATATTCTGACTGGGTACTGGGTAAGATGAAAATAGAATCAGATATAAGCAAAATTATTGATTCCTTTCAGGATATGGTTGAGGAATTGTGGTTGGAAAAGAAAATGGATGAAAATGTTATTATGAGATACAGTCTAGCCAACCCAAGTTTCATGACAGTAAGTGGACTTGTCAGGTATTGGACAAAAATAAAAGGTGTTAAATGGAACTAATTAACAGGTAACCATTCCTTTATAATTTCTATTGATTTTTTTATAATTTTTTGATCAATAAAATCAACAGATTTTGATATATTATTTTTCTCTTCCTCTACATCCATAGACAACTCCAATGAAGTATTAAGATAAGCCTTATCTGGATGTGACTTGTTTTCATATAAGTACAAATAACTACACATACTTAAAAGAATAAGTACAATTAGCATCCATGTTTCACCATTAAATTCTTTTTTCACCTTGCAATACTTTAATTAACACAAATATACAATCAAAGACTAAGTAATCTCTAAAAAGGTTGCAAGATTATAGCTAAAAATGAGATAAAAGTCTTTTTGTAACTTCATTTTTCGGGTAATACCTTAGCTCACTAGTTTTCCCCGATTCTACAACGCTCCCTGAAGACAAAACATATATATAGTCACTCACTGCCATAACCATATTTATATCGTGAGATATAAACAACATTGATATATTTAATTTTTGCTTTAATTCATATAACAAATTCACAATAGAAAACTGTCTTTCAATATCTAAACTTGCCAGCGATTCATCTAATATTAATAAACTTGGATTCACACAAATGGCTCTGGCAATGGCTATGCGTTGCTGTTCACCACCGGAACATTCCTGAGGGAATTTGGATAAAAATGATTCATCCAAACCAACTAAATCTAAAATTTCAATAAGGTTTTGTCTGTTTAACAAATGTTTATTTTTTATAGTCTTCAGAGAAGAAATTAATGTTTCGACCACACGAAATTTAGGATTTAGAGATAGAAAAGGATTCTGAAAAATCATCTGAACTTTATCCTTTGGATTAGTGAAATTTATAGTACCGTCATATTGTGGAATTAGACCGCAGATAAATTTAGCCAATGTACTTTTTCCAGAACCAGAAACACCGATAACACCTACGCATTCTCCTTTATTAATTGATAGGCAAATATCTGACAATGCTGTAAAATAAGTTGGACGGAATAAGCCTTTCTTAAATTTGACGGATACATTTTTAATGCTTAATAATGTTTCTTTACTATCATCCACTTTAATTTGTTCCGTGGGATTTAACTGATATGGAGAGATATAATCAACTTTTTTACCCTTATCTAAATAAATCAATTTATTCGTCCATTTTGAAATAAGATGAACATCATGACTTATAATAAGAACACCTGCCTGAATACTATCTGCAAGGGTGAAGAGTAGTGTAAGAACCTGGTGCTGAAGGATTGGATCGAGTGCCGTTGTGGGTTCATCTGCCAATATAAGGGATGGCTTTTGAATTAATGCCATAGCAATTGTTATCCTCTGCAATTGTCCGCCAGATAATTCATGTGGATATGAATTAAAAATTCTGACAGCATCAGATAAACCTACTTTTTCAAGCCAATCTATACATTGGTCATATTTCTCTCTTTTAGTGGACAATTTACATACCAGATTGACCACTTCAAGTAATTGATTTCCACAAGTAATCAGAGGATTAAGATTTAATTGTGCGTTTTGCGGAATAAATGAAACCACATTAGCATTACCATTTTCATGAAAAATAATTGGAGTATTTTGTGATATAAAAAGGTTTTCTGGCAGTATACCAAGAATGGCTTTCATCGTAATACTCTTTCCAGATCCAGAAGGTCCAACCAGACCAACTCTTTCATTTTGAGAAATGGTAAATGATAAAGGGTGTAAAAGAAGCAGATTTTCTTTGTCCTTCTTAAGAAAAATAGATAAATTATCGACAGTTAAAATGGGGGAAACTACTTCGTTTTTCAAGTTGAACCCCATAATTATTCAATTATTATTTTACCGTTCTTAAAAATGACATTAACTGACTTCTTTTGTGTCAGCATTTCATTAAATTCCACACCAAAGAAAGATGATCTCCAGCCGTTTACAAAACCAGCATGCAAATTATCATTTTGTCTCATGTTCTTTAACATATTTTTAGGGAATGCAATGGAGGCTGAAATACCATTTTCCATACAATAATATTTAATGACACCGTATATTAAATCTATTATTGCCTCTTCCCTCAGGTCTTCCTCAGGTTCCTTTCCTATGTTAGAAAGCAACAATAATTCATTTTCCCGAGGCTTCTCCCTATAAAACTCATCAAACAATTTCCAATAATCGTTTGAAATATTGATTGGAAACCTTCTATTATCTTTGAAATAATTTTTTCCAGATTTAATACCTTTTACCAGGGTATGTATATATTTTGCCGGAATGACCATATCCTTATTTACATTCCTCTCTTTTGCAACATTTTCCCTCCAGACCATCAACCTAAGATAAAATATCCTTTCATTTAAAGAAAGGGAATAAATCATAGGATTGCTGACTACCTCACTTTCGACCAATTTAGCATAAGTATCTACTAATTCAAGTTGCTTAAACTCTTCTTGAGCCCAGGATAATCTATCATTTTGTATTAATCTTTCCGTCATCCGTTCATATAACTCGATAAGGGGCAATACATCATCTAATGCATATTGCAACTGATTACTTGTCAAAGGTCTATGATCCCATTGAGTTACTGTATGCGATTTGTCCAAATGGTAATTAAATTCGGTCTCAACCAATTTTTTAAAGGAAATGGGATATTTGAAATCGAGAAAAGCGGAAGCAATTTGTGTATCAAAAATATTCTTAGGTAAAATGCCAAAATTTTGATAAAAACCTCGATAATCATTGTCTCCGGCATGCGTAATTTTAAGAATATTAGGATTCTCAATCAAATGAAGAAAAGGTGATAAATCTGAAATAACCAAAGGATCAATAATATAATTCCCTATTTCAGAAGCTGTTTGAATAAGGCAAATCAACGGTTTGTACCTTTTTTCTCCAACAAATTCAGTATCTATACCTATCTCTTTAACCTGCTGATGAGCGTCAGCAAATAACTTTAAATCGCTGTCATTCTCTATAAGAATGAATTTATTATTTTCTTTCACGTTTAATTTTAGCACAAGTTTTAAAAGTGTAGTAAAGATACACATGAAAGTGTGTTTAATAAACTAACTCTTAAAAATTATCGTTAGATATGTGTTATGAAGTCATTATTAACCAATTTTAAGGTCAATTTAGTCAATTTTACAATTATTTTCAAAGAGTGGATAAGGCTAAAATGGGTTAATCCCTTTTATAGATATTCAACTTTGGCCTTTGTATTTTTTGTCCTTTTAGGATCTTCGTTACCTATCGTATTTAGAAAACCCTTAGCACTTCGTGTAATAAATTCTATAGATATTGGCATTATTGAGCAAGTTAATTTCTCAGGTGTAGATTTTTCATTATTTAGATCTTTTCCTTTTCTTAACGTTAGATTTTCAAATTTCACCACACTTGGAAGTAAAGCCTTAGGAAATTCAGAACTTTTAAGCGTTAAATACATCGATATTGCCGTTGATATATGGTCGGTTATTGATAAGTCAAGACCCATTTATATTCGATCTATCAGATTTTATGAACCTAAACTAACCCTATTAATTTCTTCCTCAGGACAGAAAAATTATGAAGTACCTCTAGCTGAAGAATTTAATAAATCAAGAGATAGTTTATCAACCTCAAAAGTAAATTTTAACCTGGCGCTGCAATCCATTGAAATTATCAATGGATTCTTATTACTTGAAGATGAAAATGCAAAAGTTAATATTAAAGCAGATGGTATTTCTCATAAAGGCTCAGGCGATTTAAGTACAAGTTTTTACAATTTAAAGACTAAAACAAGAGCAAATGAGGTAAGTATGTACATAGGTTCATCTCAAATAATGGAAAAAGCAAAAATATCATTCGATGTCGATTTCAATATAGATAACATAAAAAAAATATACGTTATCAAAGAAAATGATATTAAGATCAATCAACTATCATTGCAGATAAAGGGGTTAATAAAGAAAAATCCAACAAACTATTATTATGATTTAAATCTTTATGCGCCTGATAACAAATTCAGTGAGTTGGTTCAATTATTACCTTCTCTGGAGAAAACATCTTTTAGACAGTTAAAACAGATTAAAGGAGATTTTAACTTAGGTCTCAATATAAAAGGGCCATTTCAAGTTTCACCAAGAACATATCCAAATTTTAATGGTTTCCTACAAATTAATAACGGAAGTATTCTAGAATACTTTAATTCAGAAGGTATTTCAGATATTCAGTCCTACCTATCCATTTGTAATGACTCAAATAATTTGGAAAATCTCGAGATTTATATTCCAAAAATGGAAGCTTGTATGGAAGGGAAAGATTTTAATTTAGCTCTTTATTTAAGAAACCCATTTTATGATCCTTATGTAAATGGATTTATCCGGGGGGAGCTACAACTTAGTTCTCTCCATAAGTATCTTCCTATATTTTCAAGTAGTGATTTAAAAGGATTAGTTACAGCAAATCTTTTTATGCAAGGTAAAATGTCGGATATTGATGATAAAAAATTCGATGATGTAAAAATGGTCGGGGAATTGACAATAAAGGATTTTAAATGGACTGAAACAGATAAGTGGGCATCTATAAAAACGCTAAGTGCTTTTTTATCTCGGGAAGGTCTGACATTACCTTTAGTTAAAGGGAACTATAATGGTAATCCTTTGACTATTTCAGGAAGAATTACAAATATTTTGGCATTTTTTAGTCCCTTGAAAACATTAAAAGGTTCATTTAACGTGTATTCTGATAAAACAAACCTGGATTATTGGATAGTATCGAACGACTTGCACAGGGAAAAATTAACTTTAAATCAAAATAATCATAAGAAAGATGTTCAAGATGGGGCTGAAATAAGGTCTCCTGAGATAGTTCCTTATGATGTAAACATTCAATTCAAAACATCAAAACTCGAATATAAAGGTACTTCTTACGATAATTTCAACCTTATAGGAAATTATAAACGGAATAGCCTGATTATTAATAATCTACGTTTTAAATACCAGAATTTAAATATAAGAACTAAAGGTAATCTTTTGAATCTAGATAATTATTTATTTGATAATGGTGTGCTAAAAGGAAGCTTAAATATTTGGGCCTCTCAGTTTCCTTTTATATTACCGTCTTCAGATTTATTAGCTCAAAGTACATCAAAAGTTGTAGTTGAAGATGCTAAACCGAGTTTAATTAATAAAATTATCCCAATTATAGGTAAAAAAGTAACACGACCATTTAATTCATTAATACCTGATAGAGTCGTAATGTTTGGCAAGGTATATGTGGATAGCATAAAAAGTGCTGACCAGGTTTTTAATAATATTGCCTTTCAAATACGCTTAAAACAGGAATCAGTTGAGTTAAATAAAGGGATTGCCTATCACAGAAACATGCCTATATATTGGCAAGGAAATGTAAACAAACAGAATAATTTTGTGGTAAAATTTGATTTTAGTAAGTTTCAAATGAACCTCTTCTCTTTGCCAAACCAATCTCCACTTCAAATTTTTAATTTTACAATGGTAGATAAAAGGAATAAGCCAGCAGGATTAAAATTAACGGGAAATATTGGAAATGCTCCTGATTACCCTTTTACCTCCTTAAAATATTTATTTTATTTCAATATGAACGGCATTATTTCGGGTACTCAGATTAAACCTTACAAAGGTTTACATGCTAAAGAAATTGAGAATAACAAAAATAATTTAAATTGGTGGGTTAGCTACGAGGATAAAAAATTTATATTCTGGCCTATCTTCCTTACTTTAAATGATATACCCTTTTATTTTACAGGTTTACAAAGTGGTGACAAAGACTGTTATTTTAAGGTAAAAGTACTCATTCCGTTATCCTACATTAAAATGGAAGAGTTTACCACTACGAATATTTTAAATAGCTTTCCCGACGGTATTGAAGTAACTATTGATATTGAAGATTGTATTTCTAAGAATTTTAGTGTGTCCCTTCAAATTCAGCCTAACTTAAATGAAATATTGAGATTAAAATTGGAAAAATACTTAAAAAGTGAATTAAATAAAGAATTGAGAAGAATATATTCGGAGGATAAGCTTAGAAATATACCGAAAAAACCCATAAAAGAAAGATACAATTATTTACCCTCTGTGTACCAAATGAATAACCAAAATGTATGGATTGAATTTTACAAATTAAATGATAGTTTACAATCTACTTTTAAGTCTATGAAACCATTTTTCAAATAAAAGCTTAGACGGTAGTTTCTTGAATTTGATATTCTCTTAAATCGACGGCTGCTATTCCCGATACGCCTTGTTCTTCCATAAAAACGCCATAAATGGTTTGAACCGAAGCCATAGTGAGTTTATTGTGCGTTACGATAATAAATTGTGATTCACCTGAGAACTTTTTTATAATCTTATTAAACTTTGAAATATTGGTATCATCCAAAGGAGCATCAACTTCATCAAAAATACAAAATGGCGCGGGTTTCAGCAGATATAAAGAAAATAATAAGGCAATAGCAGTCAGTGTTTTTTCCCCTCCGGATAACTGACTAATAGATTGTGGTTTTTTCCCCTTAGGTTTTGCAATAATTTCAATTTTTGAATCTAATGGATTATTAGGATCAACCAAGACTAAATCACAATTGTCATCGTCCGTAAATAAACTTCTAAAAACCTCAATAAAATGGGTTCTTACCTGAGTGAAGGCTTCTAAAAACCTTAGAGTAGCAGTTTGCTCAATCTCATTTAAAGTTTTTTCTAAAGATAATTTCGCATCTAATATATCATTCTTTTGAGTGAGAATATCATTATATCTCTGTTGCATTTCATCAAAAGCTTCAATAGCTAATGGATTAACTTC
>BJGN01000016.1 GCA_014190515.1 Bacteroidota bacterium | reverse complement strand
GTTGATTTTCAGATAATACATATTGTAAAATCCATTGTTCCTCGGGATGGATGATCCAGTATTCCCTAACTAAGGATGCCTGGTAGGCTTCAAATTTCTCATGCATTTCAATTTGCCTGTTACTGGGTGATAAAATCTCAACAACTAAGTCAGGTGCACCAATGATGCCTTGAGTTACTATTTTTGATTTATCACAGATCACACAAAGGTCTGGTTGCACTACTGTTTTGAAGGTATTTCCTTGTTTTCCGACAGGTAACCTAACATCTATGGGCGCAGCAAAATAAGTACATGTTTTTTCTTGGAAGTAGGGGTAAAAGGCAACAGTTAATTCTCTGGACAAGGATTGATGCGGAGTATTTGGCACACTCATTGGGAAAATCTTCCCCATGATGATTTCCACGCGTTCCTGAAACCGCCAGGTCATATAGTCTGAATAACTATATTCAAAAGAATCCTCATTTAATTGATCGAGCCGGGTAATTTCCGGAAATTTATATTCTTTCATTTCCAATGAGCTAATGGTTTATATTCGGCTACTTCGACAAATAATTCTGGAAAAATGACTGATTCAATTTGGGATAAATTTTCATATTTTTTATGCAGCTCAAATTTCAAATTATCATTCAATACATATTGTAACATCCATTGTTCCTCAGGATGAATTATCCAGTATTCTCTAACCAGGGACGCCTGGTAGGCCTCAAATTTCTCGTGCATTTCAATTTGCCGATTACTTTGGGATAAAATTTCGACAACAAGGTCAGGGGCACCTTTTACACCTGATTTTTCTAATTTTAAGAGATCACAAACAATGCCTAAATCTGGTTGAACCACCGTTTTGTAAACATTTCCTTTTTTGCCCACAGGAAGTCGGACATCAAAAGGTGAAATAAATACAAAGCAATTTTTCCTTTTAAAATAATTTTTAAGGCCAACGGCTATATCAATGGCAAGCGATTGATGAGGTGTATTTGGCGCACTCATAGGAAAAATCTTCCCCATAATGATTTCCACGCGCTCTTGAAACTGCCATTTCATATAGTCTGAATAACTATACTCAAAAGAATCCTCATTTAATTGATCGAGCCGGGTAATCTCCTGAAATTTATATTCTTTCATTTCGATTTTTTTCTAAATGTATAGGATATTAAATTAGAAAACCTAATTATGCACAATTATTTAAGGACAGTTTACAAAGCATATTTTTTTTTAAAATAAAAGGGTGACTTTGCAGCCACCCTTTTAAAAATATACTATTTGAGGAACGATTCTTACCTGGCGTAAGAGACGGCTCGTTTTTCGCGGATAACCGTAACTTTTATCTGCCCTGGATATTGCATATCGTCCTGTATTTTTTGAGAAATAGCGAAGGCTAAATCTTCAGCATTACTATCGCTTACCTTATCACTTTCGACGATAACGCGGAGTTCACGCCCAGCCTGCATGGCATAAGCTTTTTGTACTCCTTCGTGAGACATGGCCAATTCTTCTAATTCACCAATTCTTTTCAGATAGCTTTCTAAGATTTCTCTTCTGGCGCCTGGTCTGGCACCGGAAATTGCGTCACAAGCCTGGACTAATGGAGAAATGATATTATTCATTTCCACTTCATCGTGGTGAGCACCTACAGCATTACAAATAACGGCATGTTCTTTATACTTTTCGCATATTTTCATGCCCAGAATAGCGTGTGAAAGTTCACTTTCCTCCTCGGCTACTTTTCCTATATCATGTAATAGACCGGCTCTTTTGGCCATTTTTACCTGACTAGGATTAAAGCCAAGTTCAGAAGCCATGATAGCACAAAGGTGGGCTGTTTCGATGGAGTGTTTTAATAGATTTTGACCATAAGAAGAACGGAAACGCATTCTGCCCACCTGTTTTATCAAGTATGGATCGAGACCATGTATATCGAGTTCAATAACGGTACGTTCTCCAATCTCAACGATTTGCTCATCGAGTTGCTTTCTGGTTTTAGCCACCACTTCTTCAATTCTAGCGGGGTGAATTCTACCGTCGGCCACTAATTTTTTCAATGAAAGTCTGGCAACTTCGCGGCGGATAGGATCAAAACTGGAAATAACGATAGCTTCCGGCGTATCATCTACGACAAATTCTGCCCCGGTAGCGGCTTCTAATGCACGAATATTCCTTCCTTCTCTACCAATAATTTGTCCTTTGAGATCATCAGATTCGAGATTGAAGACAGAAACGGTGTTTTCGATAGTATATTCAGCACACATACGCTGAATGGTCTGGACGACAATTTTCTTTGCCTCTTTTCCTGCGTTCAACTTAGCTCTCTCAATAGAATCTTTGATGATAACCATAGATTCATTTTCAACTTTTGCTTTAACGGCCTCAAGAAGCATGTCTTTAGCTTCTTGTTCAGTCATAAGGGATATTTTTTCTAATTCCTTAATTCTGATTTCATTAGCAGCATCCAGTTCTTCTTTCTTTTTAGAAATAATCTTTAATTGTTTTTCCAGATTTTCTCTAATGATGGCAAGATCTGCGTCTTTTTGTTCAATTTCAGCTTTTAGAACCTCAATATTTTTTGCCTTTGTATCTAATCTCTCCTCAACCTGTTTGAAATTACCTTCAAGGGCTTTAATTTCCATTTCTCTTTCCTTCAATTCTATCATTTGAGTCGCCTTGTGACTTTCAAACTGACTTTTCAAGGAATTGAAATTATCTTTAGCTTCTTGAATTTTACGCTGTTTTATGCGTTCATTTTTGACCTCTGACTGGTCTAAAAGTTTTTCAGCTTTCAGTTCAGCCTCATCGATAATTCGTTTTGCATTCAGTTTGGCCTCTTTAACCTCAAGTTCAACTTGTGCATTTAATTCATTTGTTTTGTTTTTTCTCTGAATATTCAGCAAAAATCTAGCCCCAAAAAAACCTATTATAGCGCCAACTAATGCTAATATTATTCCTGTTCCAATGTCATTCATAATGGTAAAATTCTTTAATAATGAACAAAAAAACATTCAGATACAACATCTGAATATTTTGATTTACCAAAACTACTATTTTATTTGTGGAAATAATCCGAGGTAGGGCTGGTTGGCACAAACAGAAAGTGATTCCAGCGAGCTCGATATAAAAAAACTAAAACCTATAGTGCTATCGATATTTGGCGACAGCTGGTATATATTTATTTCCACAGTGGACAGTAATTCCGGGGTGTTTTTCAGACACCTCAACTTTTTGCTCCAACCTTTAAAAGCGCTATTTAACCTGGTTATTTTCGTAAATAAGCGCCTAATTCAGATTGATAGGCAGTTAATAAATTTTCAATAATAGTATCTACTTCTTTATCTTGAAGTGTTTTCTCCAAGTTTTCGAAGGAAAAACTTACTGCATAGGAACGTTTTCCTTTGCCAAGTTGTTTTTCATTTTCATAAACATCAAACAGATTTATCTGAACAATCTGTTTTTTGCCTAATTTTTTAGCAATGCTCACAATATCGGAAAATTTAATTGAATTATCAACTATTAAAGCTAAATCTCTCCTAATACTTGGGAATCGACTTATTTCCTTAAACTTTATTTTTTGATTAACCGTTTTTTGCAAACAAATATCCCAATAAAACTGGGCATAAAATATTTCTTCTCTCAAACTAAAAGATTGAGTAAGTTTGGAACTTAATTTTCCAAAAGTGACATATATTTTACTACCTTGTTTTAAATGTATTCCATATTCGAAGGGGGCTTCATCTTGAAAAACTTCTTCTTCCAATCCTTGAATACCAAGTCTGGCAAGTACGGAAAAAACAATGCCTTTAAGGCTATAAAAATTTGATTTTCCTTGTCTGGGCTGGTTCCAGTTTTCAGTATGCTGGTCTCCCGAGAGAAATAAAGTTAAATGACTGGTCTCTTTTATACTTTCTGGTGTCTGGGTATAGGATTTGCCCCATTCAAAAAGTTTAACATTATTTTGCTGCCTGTTTTGGTTATGTAAAATAACTTCAAGACCACTCATCGCCATTTCAGGTCGCATAATATCGAGCAGCGCATGGGAAGTATTATTAATAAAAACGAGTTCTTCTTCTTTGATATTCCAGCTATTTGTTTTGTAGTAAGCTGATTGGGACAAAGAAACGGCCATCATTTCACTACATCCTATGCCTGTTAAAAGTTCTGATATGAAACTATTGATTTGATTTCTATCGGGTTTTGGCGCCGAACTTAAGGTGGTTCGCATGGCATCGGGAAAAGGTACGCGGTTGAAACCATAAATCCTTAATATTTCTTCAACTAAATCGGCTGGCCTCAATACGTCCGATTTATTTTTTGGAACATTAACCGTGCACATTTCATTATTTTGAAAAATGGGTACCATGTCCAGCAAGCTTAAAATATGGATGATTTCCTTATTGGTAATGGGTGCGCCGGTCAATTCTCTAACGTAATTGAATGAAAGGTCTATTTTTACTGGAGGAGTAGGATGAGTATAAATATCGGTTATTTCGGATGCAATGTCAGCATTCGCCAATTCCTGGAGTAGTAAAGCAGCTCTTTTAAGTGCAAAGACTGTTATTTCCGGATCGCTGCCTTTTTCATAAACTTTCGCAGCATCCGTTCTCAAATTGTGCTTCATACTAGTTCGACGAATCGATTTAGCTTGAAAATGAGCAGATTCCAGAAAAATATCCGTAGTATCAGCTTGTACACCGGAATGTAAGCCACCGAATACGCCGGCAATACACATTGGGTAATCATCGCCACCACAAATGATTAATTCCTCACCCGTTAATTTTCTTTCCTGCGAGTCTAAGGTTAACATTTTCGTCCCTTCAGGTAAAGTACGAACGGTAATTTTTCCTGAAGGAATAGCTTTTAAATCGAATGCATGGAGAGGTTGACCAAGTTCGTGCAAGACATAATTCGTTACATCTACCACATTATTAATGGGTCTTACGCCGACGGCCTTTAACTTTAGTTTCAACCATTCGGGGGATTCAGCTACTTTAATATTTTTTAAAATGATACCTGAATACCGAGGGCAAAAATCGCTATTGGCGATAGAAACCTTCATGGGCTTAACGGAAAGGGTAGATTTGAAGTTTTCTACAGAAGGCCATTTTAGTTGACCATGATAGTTATGATGTACTGTTAACCCCGCATATAAATCTCTGGCAACCCCTAAATGACAGGTTGCATCTGATCTGTTAGGTGTAAGATTCACTTCAAAAACAGTGTCAGAAGCTAAATCAAAATAGTTAGCTGCTTCCAAACCTATGGGTGTATCAGCAGGTAAAACCAATATACCATTATGGTCATGACCCAGTCCAAGCTCATCTTCGGCACAAATCATGCCTTGAGAAAGTTCACCTCTGATTTTACTTTGTTTAAGGGTAATGGGTTCACCTTCTGATGGATAGAGCGTAGTTCCAACTTTAGCTACCAATACTTTTTGGCCGGCAGCAACATTCGGAGCACCACAAACTATAGAAAGAGGAACTTCGCCTCCGATATTAACAGTTGTCAGTGATAATTTATCTGCATTGGGGTGTTTATCACAGGTAAGTACCTCGCCAACGACCACGCCTTTTAAGCCACCCTGAATAGATTCCACTTCTTCCATTCCTTCTACTTCGAGCCCAATGTCCGTGAGTAAATCTGCTGTTTCTATGGCACTTAAAGGGATATCTAAGTACTGTTTTAACCAATTAAAAGATACTTTCATAAGGGAACTATTTGCCTTTTTTATGCTAAAATACGGCGGCAAATATAGTAAAAATATGACTATTTAAGACAATAAGGTAGCGCCGACTGATGGTTCAACGAAATAATGAGGGAGATCTATGCCAAAGGCATTAAAATAAGCTTCTTTCATTTTGGAGAGAAAGGCGGTGGAAGCATCTTTTTCCACCAGATTTAGGGTACAGCCACCAAAACCACCTCCCATCATTCTGGCACCTGCCACTTCGGGCATATATTCAGTAAAAGACACTAAAAAATCCAGTGCCTGGCAGCTGACCTCATAATCATTTTTAAGACCGAAATGGGTTTCATAGAGTAATTCTCCCAATGATTTAATATCACCATTTTCAAGATAATGCACAGCTTTAAGTACTCTCGTATTTTCCTCAATTACATATTTAGCCCTTTTGAAAATAGTATCCGAAAGGCTTTTTCTGTTTTCATTGAGCAGATCCATCGATACATCTCTTAAGGAATAAACATCCGTGCCATTTTTCCTTATAACAGTTACCACCTCCTCACATTCTTTCCGTCGGGTATTGTATTCAGAAGAGGCTAATTGATGGCTTACCAGGGTGTTTAACAAAATTAAATGAAAGTTTTTAAGGTCAAAAGGAACATATTGAAAATTGATATGCTGACAATCGAAGAGCATCAGATGATTTTCTTTACCGTGTAAACTGGCAAACATGTCCATTAAGCCACAATTTGTTCCAACAAAATGGTGTTCTGCTTTTTGCGTCAGGTACATCCATTCCTCTTTCGACTTATTTAAATTGAAACATTTATCCAGGGCGGTGGCAGCACTGCAAAGTAGAGCTGCGGAAGAACTTAGTCCTGCACCAATGGGAATATCGCCGCCAAAAGAACCGTCGAAACCAGTCAATTTCGACCCTGATTTTATGATTTCATGACAAAGCCCCAGCACATAATTTGACCAGGAATGGGGAATAGGTGCTAAATGATTTAAGTCAAATGAAATGGTTTCACCCAAATCAAGGGCGGTGATAGTGCCTGAACTTTCTAATGAATTCGGGGTAACCGAAAAGGTTATTTTTTGCTTTATGGCAGCGGGAAGAACAAATCCGTTGTTATAATCGGTATGTTCCCCGATCAAATTTATTCTTCCTGGTGCAAAGGCAGTAACCATTTCAGTCTTATTCAATCTCATTAAGTTTTCTTTCCAGTTTTTTTCTGCTGTGGTGCAGAAGATCTCGGCGTAGGTTTTGAATCTCTGGTTACAGGTGCTTTAGGTTGGACTGGAGCATTGGGGAATGGATTTGGTTCCCCCGGGTTTTTGAAAAAATTAAATCCCATCCATCCAATCATACCGAGGAGTGCAACCATCAATAACCCTGATGCCGCTCTGGAAATGGTTATATACTGCTGAATTTTTACTGGTTTGAAACGGAAGGCAATAGTATGTTTTCCCTCTGGAACTTTTAAACCTCTTAGCAGGTAATTTACTCTTACGTGTTCTACCGGTTTGTCATCAATATATGCTTGCCAACCTTTATTGGGACCGTACCAAATTTCAGAAAACACAGCAAATTGAGGAGAAGTTGCAGTATATGAATAGATTAAATTTTGAGGATCATACTGGGTGAGTTTTATTTCTCCCCCTTTTTTAGGATCAAAATTTCCTGCATAGCCATTAAACTCATTATCTAAAATAATGGCGACCTCCTGCGGATTAAAATTGTTCAAGGCAGCCATTTCTTCGTTTGGTGTATTTACTTTGAGAAGTGTATCTACAAACCAGGCGGTTCCGCAAGCCAAAGGATTTTGAGAAACGGTTTGGTCTTGTTTGATAATATATTTGGCATTAAGCATATTAATAACATTTTGATTATTATTGCTTATTTGCTTTTCAATGATATCATTGTATCTCATCAATTTGGCTGCATGATAGCCACCAATGGTGTTATGATAAAAACTAGTGGTAGAATTTCCAAAAGTGGATACCGCTAAGTCGAGAACGCGATAATCGCCTCTACTTTTTTCTAAGGAAGAAATTTCTTTGTCAGCTGGCCTTTCTTTTAATGGAGAATCCTCTGTTGCGGGATTATTAAAGGCTGATTTTCCAAGATATCTTTGACCCACAGACCAATGATCTAGTAGGGTAAGAAAACCCAGAGCAACGATTAAAATGGTTGGTTTTATCCAATTTCGTGTGAACAAGAAGATAGCCAGGGCTGATGCTCCAATAAAATAAAGAGATCTGAATGCGTCTGCTTTAAAAAAATCAATCCTATCCTGTATAATATTGCTTAGTACAATAGGTTGAAGTTGAGCGTCACTTGGACCTTTGAAGTCGAAAAAGGAAGTGGCGAATAAGGCTAAAAATAAAGTCAATCCTCCAATAATTGAAAAAGAATAAATTAAAGCTTTTTTTACACTTTCTGGTGAATACTTTTGGTAACAAAGTTTATTAATAGCAAATAAACCTAAAATAGGTAAAAAAAATGGGGTTATTGTCAATATTGAGCTAGGTGCTCTGAACTTATTATAAAAAGGAACAAAGTCAAAGAATAATCTTTGCAAGGTCTCAAAATGTTGTCCCATAGAGAGAAAAAGGGTTAGCAAGACGGAAATTAAAACCCACCAGCGAAGGCTACCTTTTTCTACAAAAAAGCCAAAGGTGAAAAGGAAAATCATGACAGCCCCTAAATAATTAGGACCGCTCGTGAAAGGTAAACCACCCCAGTAAAAGGGTAAACCCATTTTTCCGTCCTCATTTGTTTTAGCACCATTGTTAACTAAAAGCTTAAATGTTGCTCCTTCTTTCGTTGTTTCACCCGAACTTCCTCCAGCTGCAAATGGAATGAGAACACTAAGTAAATCTTGTGTTTTATTACTCCACATCATTGCATAATCCCAACCCAAACCTGATTCTCCCGCCGCTTCACTGGAAGGAGCATTATTTGATTCATCTGTGCTATTAGTGCTAACGGCTGATTCTTCGGTAAGAATAGGCTTACCTCTTAAAGAATCTTTTGAATAATCAAGAGCCATTAACCAAGTAGAGGAAGTGGCGGCTAAACTGATGGAGGCACCAATGATTACCGTAGCTATGGTTTTTAAAAGATGGTTTATTTCTTTTTCTTTTATAGATTCAACCAGCCAAACTATAGCTAAAACAACACAGGTGATGACAAAATAAAAGGTCATCTGTGGGTGATTAGCGTTTAAGGAATTTGCTGTAGCCACTGAAAACAATATGCCACCGAGAAGATATTTTTTATGTTTATAAATAGTGTAAAGTCCGGCTATGACCAACGGATTAAACACAATGGTTCCTAGTTTTGAGTTATGACCTGCCTCAAAAAGAACAAAATTATTTGTGGTAAACCCAAAAGCGATAGATCCAATAATACCAATCATAGGGTGAATCCCCATGACAGAGGTCATAATGAAAAAAGCAATCATTTGAGCTAAAAATACCCCCATTGGATAGTAAATATCAAAGGAAAGGAGTAGGGGAACCCAATCTAAATAAAAGGATTTGAGGCTGACACCAATCATAAAAGTGGGCATTCCCCCAAACATGGAGTTTGTCCAAAATAACTGCTCGCCTTTTTCCTCCCAATATTTACCAATTTCCCCGTAAGCACCGTTATAAGAGACAATATCGCCTTGCAATACTTGTTTTCCCTGAAATTGAGGTAAAAAATAGATATAGTTGACTAGAAAAAGTATTAATAGTCCTAAAACATAAGGAGCTATTTTTTTGAAATAGGTATTATTCATATCAGTAAAATAAATCTTGTTTATGATAAAATAAAGGTACAAACATTTTAATCAACCCTATAATAACGAACAATTAAAACGACTAAACCTTAAAAAAGAGTTTGTTGTCCCTCTTCCACAATTGGCGGTTCTTCAGTATCAAGTGGTTCGATAATTTCAATATCGCTTATTTTTTTGTCACTTAAGCGATTTCCGACAGCTTTCCACCCTTTAATATCGACAATGTCAGTTAACAACGCTTCTCCCTCTGATTTTTTATTCCCCACTTTAATTTGAAATTTAATTTTAGGGGAGGGTTCAACACTTAAAAAGAGCAGTTGAGATTCGGGATGATCCGTCAGATAGCTGAATCGTTGATCAGCCTGTGTCGTTTCAATATGAAACCTTTTTACCATAGTCCACCCTTTATGCCCGTCATAATGCACCGCTGTGATAACATCATCTTTTCTGTTACACTGTCCGATATATAGAAAATCATCAGATTGAAATCTTTTTGTAATATCGAGCGGGGTAGTAATATAGCTCCCATTTTTGTAAAGGATCAATAACTCGTCACCAGTATCGAATTCACCGAGGAATCGGCCTCTATTTTCTGTATTCAGTCTTCCGGAAACTTCGTCTAACCAGATCTTTAATGCACCGATAGTCGATCTTCCCGCTGCCTTTAACTTTATATTCCGCAAGGGATATTTCGTTAGCATATTTCCCTGCGAGGACCGTCCTTTTATGGCTAATTCTGCAAAATTAAACTCAAACATTTTAATTTTTGCTTTACATCCCAAGCTTAGCTGAACCTGAATTACTTCCGCTTCACCATTAGGATTTACAGAGAAATAATGAAGTTTGCTACCCTTTGTTTCTTGGGTAATTGGGTATTCCTTATCTCTTGTAATAGCTGTAACATTGAATCGTTTTACGAAAGATTTTGCACTTGCACCATCTGTATAAACGGCATTATAAGTAGTTCGTTCGTCATTTTTCTTCCAAACGGCCACATGAATGATGTCCTTACCAACAAAAGTTTTTTCTGCAATACGGGTTACCAGGAAATAACCATCATTTCTAAATACAATGATGTCGTCAATATCGGAACAATCACTGATAAATTCATCTTTCTTAAGTCCAAAACCAACGAATCCATCGGCTTTATTCGCATATAGTTTTGCGTTATTAGCTACGACCTCGGCAGCCGCGATAGCATCGAAAGTGATAATTTTTGTTTTTCGTTCCCTGCCTTTTCCGTATTTATCTAATAAGTTTGAATAATAGTTAATAGTATAATCTATTAAATGCGCCAGGTCAAAGCGCACTCTGTCCAAATCTTTTTCAAGTTGAGCAATAAATTGATCTGCTTGAAAAGTGTTGTATTTTGATATTCTTTTAATCTTAATCTCGGTTAGTTTGGCAATATCATCCTGTGTAATGGATCTTAGCAATCTAAGTCGATGGTCTGACGGTTCAATTATTTCATGAGGCTCTACTACGTATTTTTTCAAACCTATGGCAATGGTTTCCAAAACAGCTTCCCAGGTCTCACATTCCTCTATATCGTGATAAATTCTATTTTCAATAAAAACCTTTTCCAGACTGGCATGATGCCATTTTTCAAGTAATTCTTTTTCCTTTATTTCAAGTTCTAACTTCAGGAGTGCTTTGGTATGATCGACAGCAATGTCCAGTAAATCTTGAACAGAAAGGAAACGTGGTTTTTCATTTTGTATAATACATGCATTTGGAGCAATTGAAATTTCACAATCGGTAAATGCATATAGTGCGTCAATAGCAACGTCCGGAGAAACGCCAGGGG
Source organism: Bacteroidota bacterium (assembly GCA_014190515.1). Lineage (GTDB taxonomy): Bacteria > Bacteroidota > Bacteroidia > Chitinophagales > Saprospiraceae > BJGN01. The sequence goes on along the minus strand of BJGN01000016.1, from coordinate 24,895 downwards.
CTAAATCAATGACAATTTCTACATTTTCTGCAGTATTATCAACGACTTGTTTTATTTTAATTTTTCCTTTATCGCTTGCTTTAATTATACTTTCAATGAGAGTAGAGGTAGTAACGCCGAAGGGTAATTCCCGGACAATAAGAATATTCTTATCTATTTTTTCAATTTTAGCACGAACTTTTACTCTACTTCCTCTTTTACCTTGTTGGTAATCAGTTATATCAATAAAACCACCCGTTTGAAAATCAGGATAAATTATTACTTCCTCGTTTTTTAATCTTTTGATAGCTGCTTCAATGATTTCTATAAAATTATGAGGTAGAATTTTCGTAGAAAGACCGACGGCAATTCCCTCAGCCCCTTGGGCTAAAAGAAGAGGAAATTTTACAGGTAGATGAATAGGCTCTCTTTTTCTGCCGTCGTAAGAAAGTTGCCATTCTGTGGTTTGAGGATTAAAAGCTACTTCGAGGGCAAATTTTGTAGGTCTTGCCTCAATATATCGGGAGGCAGCTGCCCCGTCTCCCGTAAGGATATTACCCCAATTTCCCTGCGTATCTATGAGCAGTTCCTTTTGCCCCATGTTTACCAAGGCGTCTCCAATGGCAGCATCTCCGTGAGGATGATATTGCATAGTTTGTCCAATAATATTGGCAACCTTATTATATCTTCCGTCATCCATCTCTTTCATGGCATGCAAAATTCTTCGTTGAACGGGTTTTAAGCCATCCAATACAGCAGGAACTGCTCGCTCAAGAATCACATAAGACGCATAATCAAGAAAATAATCCTGATACATACCTTGAAGACTGATGATTTCATCAGAAGCCTCTGAATTTTCGGTTAGTTCAGGCGTTTGGTCGCTCATATTTTATTTCTTTTGAAAAGGCAAATATACAATTTATAAGCTATTTTAAGAATGGAGGCAACATTGAGGTTGAATGGATTGTTACGCCATCATGTTTAATATCATAACCCTAAGGATTGAAAAAATTATTGAATCATACTGTCATTGAAAGAGATGACACTTTTTTAATAGCCTACAGAGAGTGGTTTGATAGCTCAGCTTGCAAGGATAAATGTTCCTGGCTGTTGAATCAATTTGAACTTTATAAATCTTTACCCAAAGAAGTTGATAAATCTCTCCGATTTTTAATAAATCAAAGTAGCGTAGGTATTCATTGGAAGTTTATCGATGCGGAGACGCTTTTGGAGGCCCAATTTTTTATGGAGTTTTTTAGGGATCAAATTCAGTCCATCGGGTATCAGAAGCAGTTGGCCGACAAAAGAATCTTTGAAACTTCAAAGGGATTGGAAACAATTGAAAGATACTATTTGAAGCCCCCCTTCAAGTTGGATGAAGCGGAAAGGAAGCAGCAACAATTTGGGAATATAATACTTAGTAGTACGCTGGTAAACGAGAAATACGTTGATTTTCAGTGCCTTTGCCACTTTTTTGTTGACAGACAATACACTGAAGTCGAGCCAATTCAATATTTATTTGAAATCATTTTGGAAAATCGATAGGTAATGAAATAGGTCGTTAATTTTCTTTTGACCAATTAGATTGTTCTAAATGGTTAAGTGTTATATCAATACCATATTTATCTTTCAGGTGGGCGGTCAATTGATCGGCAGCATAGACGGATCGGTGTTGCCCGCCGGTGCAGCCAAAATTTATCTCCAAATGGGTAAAACTTCTTTCCAGATAATTTTCCACTGCGGCGTCAACAATCCTATAAACGTTATTGAGGAAAGGCTCCATATCACTGAAATGTTTCAAAAAATTAATAACGGATTCGTCTTTTCCCGACAATTTCTTGTAAGGTTCGTATCGACCGGGATTATGTAAAAAGCGGCAATCAAAAACAAAGCCACCTCCATTTCCTGAGCTTTCCACGGGTATTTGCCTTTTATGGTAGCTAAAACTGTTTACAAAAACTTTCAATAAAGAATTTTCCCCTTTTGATTTGTCATAAGGATCATATTTCTGACTTTTTATAATAGCTTGTAAACAGCGGGTGATTTCAGGGAGGGCTATTGGAATTTTGCCTTCTTCGAGCAACCATTGTATGTTTTTCAGTCCGTATGGAATGCTTAGCAAAAAATGTGCTTTTCGTTCATAGATACCTCTGTAACCATAAGCACCAAGTACCTGAATGTTTCGCATTAAAACGTAACCATAGAAATAAGACAGGAAGGAATCTCGGTCTATATTGGTTAACTGTGATGCGGTATCCAAGTAATGTTGAATAAGAGATTCTCTAATATCGTTGGGAATATTTGCCTTAGCCTGGTACAAAAGGGAGGCCAGGTCATACTGTAATGCTCCTTTTCTTCCTCCTTGATAATCAATAAAATAAGGATTTCCATTTCTGATTAGAATATTCCTTGACTGAAAATCCCGGAACATAAAATATTCATTATCGGCTTGAAGCAGAAAATCGGCTAACTGGTGAAAATCCTTTTCCAGGGCAACCTCATCAAAACCAACCTGGCTGGGTAAAAGGAAATGGTATTTGAAATAGTTAAAATCCCAAAACATTGATTCTCTGTCAAAGGATTCCTTTGGAAAACAATAGGTATATTGAAGCTCTTTACTTCCATTTATTTGTAAATGCGCTAATTTTTCGACGACCTTTTTATACAATTGAACTAAAGAATCAGGAAAGTGATGTTGATTTTGGAGGAGGAAGCTGTAAAGGGTTGTGGAACCTAAATCTTCCTGTAGATAAACTTTAGCGTCTAAATTTTCGGCATAAATGGCTGGGACTGGTAATTTTCTTTCGTGAAAATGCTTACTAAAATTTAAGAAAGCTAAGCTTTCTTTGGCATGAGGGCTATAGGTACCAATAGCGACCTTATCATTTTTTTGTAACCTGTAATAAATTCTATCTGAACCGGAAGGGGCCAGGGGTAAAATAAGATCAGGAGGCACACCGGCCCAGGATTCGAACAATTCTGCGAGAGCCCATTCAGTTTTAGGTGATGCCATGATTAAGATAGAGGGATAAAGGAGTTAATCGATAGGTTTTTCTTCTACAATTTCAGATTCTTCCTCTTCCCAATGTTCAAAATTCTTTGGATCTGGGAACCCGGAATCATCAAATTCATTCAATACAATAAAGTCATCTTCGTTATGACCAGAAGCCTGTCTATTGTTCTTATTGGGTTTGAATTCTCTATGAGGAACGACTAGCACTTGTTTTTCAAGTTCCATAGGCTGAGCTTTCTGGTCTCTGATGGAAGAACTGATTTGACTCCAGATGAGATCTTTGAGTTTATCGATACCATAACCTGAGACTGCTGAAATAAAAACGACGGTAACATTTTCAGGTAATTCTGCTTTGATGAGAGAGATCAATTCCTCGTCTAAAAGGTCCGATTTAGTTATGGCTAATAATCGGGGTTTATCCAATAATTCTATATTGTATTTGGCTAGTTCATTTAGTAGAATATGGTACTGGGTAGCAATATTTTCTGCATCGGCAGGAACCATAAAAAGTAACGAAGCATTTCTTTCGATATGGCGTAAGAACCTAACACCCAGTCCTTTACCTAAGTGAGCATCTTCGATAATTCCAGGAATATCGGCCATTACAAAGGAATGATTATCGCGGTAGGAAACGATACCAAGATTTGGCACGAGGGTAGTGAAGGGATAATCTGCAATTTTTGGTTTTGCAGCGGATATGGCGGCAAGCAGGGTAGATTTACCGGCATTAGGGAATCCAACCAAACCGACATCGGCCAAAACTTTCAGTTCAAGTATTTTCCATTCCTCCAGGCCAGCTTCACCAGGTTGGGCATAACGAGGCGATTGATTTACGGGATTGCGAAAATGGTAATTACCTAAACCGCCTCTACCTCCAGGTGTGACAATTCTCTTTTCGCCATGGCGCGTGATTTCTGCTTCGATCTCATTGGTTTCCGCATTTTTCACTACGGTACCCAGTGGAACTTGTAATATTATATCCTTTCCATTGGCGCCATGCGCATTTTTATCACCACCATTTCCGCCATTATCAGCAATAACATGCTTTCGGTATTTCAAAGAAAGTAGCGTCCAAACATTTCTATTTCCCTCCAGAATAATATGCCCGCCTCTTCCACCATCACCACCATCGGGACCACCTTTGGCATTCAATTTATCTCTATAAAAATGCACAGAACCACCACCACCGGAACCGGAGCGACAACAAACGCGCACGAAATCAACAAAATTTTGCTCAGCCATAAGAGGTTTAGGGTAAAATATTTAAGTTGTTTCGTCATAAGCACGGCACAACGCTTCAAATATATGTTGAATGGTACCAATTCCGTCCATTTTAAAAGCTTTTCCTTTTTCGGCGTAATATCCAAAAACAGGCATAGTTTCCGACTTATAAACGTCTATTCTGTGCTGGATAATGGCTGGATCATTGTCGTCTGATCTTCCTGAAGATTGCCCCCGTGATAAAATGCGGGATATAATTTCCTGGTCGGCCACTTCGAGCATTAGCAAGCGGTGAATATCTTGATTTAACTCTGACAGCAGTTCGTCCAAAGCCTCACATTGAGCGATATTTCTTGGAAAACCGTCGAAAATATATCCCGGAACATCTGGATTTGAAATGACACGATTTCGCAGCATTCCAATAGTTACCTCATCGGGAACCAACTGACCTTTAGCGATATAATTTTTTGCCTCAATACCTAAAGGGGTATCCTGACTCATTTCGCTTCTAAACAAATCTCCTGTTGAAATATGTAATAAGCCATATTTTTCGACCAACTTAGCCGCCTGGGTCCCTTTTCCTGAGCCTGGAGGACCGAACAAGATTAGATTTTTCATGCGTAAAATTTAAAATACTCAAATTACCTTCATCAGGCAGTTTCAATAACTCGTTGGTTTCATTGGTTGGTTAGTACCGTGGGCTTCCACTTAGGCATTATAGCTAAAGTGGGGAGTAAATTTATTTTTTCAAAAGGCTGACGATCCTGTAAAGGTGGATCTTCTGTTCCAGCAAGAAGATTGGCGGTCAATATCGGTTCCTGTAAAATACTATCCACTGGTGCAGTATAATTTCTGTCGCCTGGCAGAACATTTCGAACCGATTTATATTTTGACCTCCAATAATGGGAGGTGACCAAATTATCTATTCTCAGTCCGCCGTGTGTGGTACTATGGATGATAAAAATGGAGTCTTTTACTACCTTACTTACTAAAGCAACGTGAAAAACTCTTCCCCTTTTTGTTCGGCGAAAAAATACTAAATCACCGGGAAGGGCATTTTTTAAAAGTATTTTGTCACCTTGTAAAGATTGAGCGGAAGAAGAAGGAGAGAGATGTATGCCAAATTTTTTAAAAACAAACATTGTAAATCCAGAGCAGTCGAACCCTCCTCTTGCAGGGCTTCTACTGGCATAACGATAGGGTAGTCCAAGGTAGTTTTTTGCAAATAAAACGATACTGTCTCTGGAAATCGATACTGAATCAACTGCCAAGGCAGCATTTAGCCTGGTCAGCGATAATAAAAAAAGAGTAAAAAGTAAAAGATTTCTCATATAAAAATTCCGAAAGGGCAAAGATAACAAATTCCTTCGTCTAACCAAAAACCTTTATGTCGTTGAGGAAAGGAAATTGTGTGCGGAACGCCATTTGATGGTCAAAACGCAAGGAATAGGTAATAATTTGCTCTTCCTTGCCCGCTGTTGAAAGAGGTGTTCCATCGTAAGATAAAATAACTGAACCTCCGCCGTATTCATGATTATTCCCGTCTATACCCACTCGATTTACACCAATGGTATAAGATTGGTTTTCAATGGCACGAGCAATTAACAGGTGATCCCATGCATATTGTCTCGCCGATGGGAAATTTGCTACATATAATAAAACATCGTAATGCCCAAGTACATTCATAGAAGATTCCGAGAACCGCAGATCGTAACAAATCTGTGGGAGAATACGCCATCCTTTGTAATGAATGACTATTTTTTTATTACCAGGTGTGTAATGAAGGTGTTCGCTGGCAAAAGAAAACAAATGTTGTTTATCGTAAAAAGTGTAATTACCATTTTCATCTACCCAGATAAACCGGTTATAATACTTTTCTTTTTCATAGAAAACAATGCTGCCACAAATAGCTGAGGAAAAGTCAGCCGCCATATTTTTCATCCAAAGTAAAGTAATTTCTTGTTCGTCGGGCGTGACGAGGGAAGGATTCATAGTGAAACCTGTAGAAAACATTTCCGGAAGTACAATTACATCTGTACTTCCGGAAAGAGAAGATAAAAGGTTACTGAGATGAGCTAAATTGCCATCGACATTTTGCCAGATTATATTGGACTGAACGGCAGCAACACGTAACTCAGCCACTTTAGTCATGTTACCTAATTTAGATTGGTAACTAATTATTTCTTCTTCTTAGTATCTTTATCCGCAGCAGCTGCAGCAGAACGAAGCGCTCTTGGAATTTCGATGGTAACGGCTGGAATACTGCCATTATTTAAAATTTCAATGCCGTTTGGTACTGGAATATCGCGAACTCTAAGAGATTGACCTAAATCCATACTAGTGATATCAATAAATAATTCATTTACGATATTTTCCGCCATAGCTTTAATCTTAATACGGCGTAATTTCTGAATTAATTTTCCACCTGATTTTACCCCTACAGAAGCTCCCTTACAACGCAAAGGAATTTCTAATTTAACGGGATGACCGTCGGCAATCTGAAGGAAATCGATATGCGTTACATTATCTTTTAGGGGACTTTGTTGAAAATCCTTTAAGATGGCACTATAGCTCGTACCGTCCACATCAATTTTCAAAATATGAAAATCAGGGGTATAGATGACAGATCTGACATCAAGTGGCTTCACAGAAAAATGAACTAAATTACCTGTGCCATAGATAACACAAGGAATACGGCCATCATTGCGAAGTGCTTTTGTAGCTTTCTTTCCTAAGGCTGCTCTTTTTTCGCCTTTTACTGCAATTACTTCCATTATAATATTTTTTAAAAATGAAGGACAAATATACCTAAAAAATTAAAAACGTGGGACTTTTAAAATTTTTCTGTCTTTTTATCTACATAAAGGGCAGAAATAGAACGGTGTTCGTGCGTATTTCTAATAGCTCTGGAGAATAGTTTAGCGGACGAAAGAACTTTAATTTTAGGTGAAGTGAATTGGAGGGGAATGGTATCACACACCAGTAATTCGTCCAATTGTGATTTTTCAATATTTTTCAAGGCATTTCCAGAAAGAACGGGATGTGTGCAAATGGCACGAACTCTTTTGGCACCACCTTGCATCAATGCATCGGCCGCTTTACATAAAGTCCCTGCGGTATCAACGAGGTCATCTACGAGTATAACGTCACTGCCTTCCACATTTCCGATGACGGTCATGCCGGAAACCTCGTTGGCTTTTTCTCTGTATTTGTCACAAATAACCAGGTCTCTTCCAAAATGCTTGGCGTAAGCTCTTGCCCTTTTAACACCACCAACATCGGGACTGGCAAAAATTACATTGGATAAATCGGCTGATTCCTCGAGGTAAGAGAAAAATATGGCTTCACTTCTTAGGTGATCTACTGGGATATCAAAGAATCCTTGTATTTGATCCGCATGTAAATCCATAGTCATAATACGATCTACGCCAGCAGCCTGAAGTAAATTGGCAATCAATTTTGCTGAAATAGGCACCCTCGGTTTATCTTTTCGGTCTTGACGAGCATAGCCAAAATAAGGAATTACCGCTGAAATATATCCGGCTGAAGCTCTTTTGGCAGCATCAATCATGAGAAGAAGTTCCATCAGATTGTCCATTGGCTGGAAAGTAGATTGGATCAGGAACACATAAGCACCCCTAATAGATTCATTGTAAACGGGTTGCATTTCTCCGTCACTGAATCTGTTGACTTTTAAATCTCCGATACCTTGCCCGTAATAATCTGCAATTTTTTCCGCCAGATATTTAGATTGAGTCCCAGAAAATAATTTTACTTCAACCATAAGAAAGTTTGAATAAGGTTATTGTCAAAAATAAGGGTTTATTTTTTTCTTTCTGTGACGAAATTCACCAAATCTTCCAAAGAATTTCGTGCGTCTGAGACTGGGAAGGTATATAAAATATCGAATGCTTTTTCTTGAAAAGACCTCATCTGGATCTCTGCATATTGAAGGCCACCTGATTGTTGAACAAAATGGACCACTTCATTTACCTTTTCAGGATTTTCACTGTGATTTCGAATTAAGGAGAGAATGGAACGTTTGGTGGACCTGTCACAATGAGCCAATGCATATATGAGCGGGAGCGTCATTTTTTTTTCTTTAATATCAATACCCAGTGGTTTCCCGATATCATCGGCGCCAAAATCCATTAAATCGTCCCGAATTTGGAAGGCCATGCCGATATTTTCACCAAAAAGCCTCATTTGCTCTACCTTTTCTACATCGGGAGTAACAGAAGCGGCACCTGCGCTACAGGCGGAGGCAATGAGAGAAGCGGTTTTTTGTCTTATAATATCGTAATAAACGGATTCAGCAATATCTAATCTCCTGGCTTTTTCAATTTGTAATAATTCACCCTCACTCATTGATTTTACTGCCTGAGAAACAATTTCGAGCAATAGATACTCTTTATTTTTCACTGCCAGCAACATCCCTTGCGAAAGGAGATAGTCACCAACAAGAACAGCAATTTTATTTTTCCAGAGTGCATTGATGGAAAAAAAACTCCTTCTTTGAAAGGAATCATCTACAACATCATCATGAACCAACGTAGCGGTATGTAACAACTCAATCATTGAAGCGGCGCGAAAGGTAGCTTCTGATATTTCTCCACAAATCTTAGCGGAGAGGAAAACAAACATGGGTCTGACTTGCTTTCCTTTTCTTTTTACCAGATAAAAAGTGATCTTGTCAAGTAATGGTACCTGACTTTCCATTGCCTTACGGAAATGACCCTCGAAGGCATTCAATGCTTCGTTTATAGGTTTTTTAATATTGTCTAATGATCGGCTCATCCCAAGGATTGGATAAATTTGCAACGAAGGTAGTAAATAAAAATCGTTTCAGGTAGTTCTGTTAAAATAGGTGCGGAAGAATTAAAAATGTCGTCAAAAAGATAATTCTTTTGTAATTTCGCGCTCAAATTAGTTTCAATCAATTTCCCAAAATTTACACAATGAACCATTCAGATCCAGTATTTGCATTGATTTTCAAAGAGTTAAATCGTCAAAGAGAAGGTATTGAATTAATAGCTTCAGAAAATTTTACCAGTGAAGCGGTTATTCAAGCTACTGGGTCATGTTTGACAAATAAGTATGCGGAAGGTTATCCGGGCAAAAGATATTATGGTGGCTGTGAGGTTGTTGATGAAATTGAACAAATAGCCATAGAAAGGCTGTGTACACTATTTGGTGCTGAATATGCAAATGTCCAGCCTCATTCAGGTGCTCAGGCCAATGCTGCCGTATTTTTATCTGTTTTAGAACCGGGAGATGCCATTTTAGGATTTGATCTGGCTCATGGAGGGCATCTTTCGCATGGCTCGCCAGTAAATTATTCCGGAAAAGTTTATACACCGTATTTTTATGGGGTTGAGGCAGAAACAGGAAGAATAGACATGGATAAGGTTGCTGCCAAAGTGGAGGCTGTTCGTCCAAAACTAATTATTTGTGGTGCGTCGGCGTATTCCAGAGAATGGGATTATCGCCGTTTTCGTGAAATTGCTGATTCAGTAGGTGCTTTACTCCTTGCTGATATTGCTCACCCGGCCGGACTTATTGCGGCTGGAATTCTTGATAATCCTCTGCCTCATTGTCATATCGTTACTTCAACAACCCATAAAACATTGAGAGGTCCACGGGGTGGTATCATCATGATGGGGCAAAATATGGATAATCCATGGGGACGTACTTTAAAAAATGGGACGGTTATTAAAATGTCCCAAATTTTAAATAGTGGTGTTTTCCCGGGAATGCAGGGGGGGCCTTTGGAACATGTTATTGCTGCAAAAGCCATTGCATTTGGTGAAGCCTTACAACCTTCTTTCAAAGATTACGGCAAACAGGTAATCGCTAATTCCCAAGCCATGGCAAATGCTTTTTTAGCAAAAGGGTATAAAATAATTTCAGGCGGAACAGATAACCATCTTATGCTGTTGGATCTTTCAGAAAAAGGTTTATCCGGTAAGTTAGCCGATGAGGTGCTTGGAAAAGCATCTATTACGGTCAATAAAAATATGGTTCCATTTGATAAACTTTCTCCAATGGTTACTTCTGGCATCCGTATTGGAACAGCTGCTATAACCTCGCGTGGATTTAAAGAAAATGATGCTTTACAGGTGGTAGAATGGATTGATAGCATCCTGTCACAGCCTGAAAATGATAAGGTTAATTCCATGGTGAAGGAAAATGTTCATACCTATATGAAACAGTTTCCTTTATATCCTTCTTTATAAAAAAAAGGGAAGAGGGTCAAATAAATTTGGCCCTCTTCCCTTTTAGTTACATTCAATTTATTTTAAGAACAAAGCAAATTCAACTCTTCTATTTAATTTTCTACCCTGCTCTGAATCATTCGTTGTTATCGGAGCTACTTCACCGAAACCCCTGAAAACTAATCTGGACGGATCTATACCTTTTCCAACTAAATAGTTTAAACAGGCAGCTGCTCTATTTTCTGAAAGTGCTTGATTGCTTGCCTGACTTCCTACATTGTCAGTGAATCCACTGATTAACATGGCATAATCGGGGTAATCCTGAAGAACGTCAAGCACTTTATTTAGCACGACATAAGAGTCGTCAGTAAGTTTTGCGCTATTTGTATAAAAAAGGACATTTTGGGTTACAAATTTCAAAATTTCCTTAGTTTCACTTCGAATAACCGGGCAACCTCTGTTTTCCATTGAACCTGGTGTAACAGGGCAACGGTCTTCCTTGTCCATTACACCATCTCCATCGGTGTCAGGACAGCCCTTAAAGGTAGCTTTACCAGGAATATCAGGACATTCATCTTGAGTATTGGGTACACCGTCGCCGTCGCGATCTATTTCTGTTCCAGAAGGGCAACCTTGATTACTGGCAACACCTGCTTGTTCCGGACATTCGTCATCAGCATTGGGAATACCGTCACCATCTGTGTCAGGGCAACCTCCGAAAATAACTAATCCTGCTTCATTAGGACATTTATCTTCCAGGTCGGAAACGCCATCATCATCAGCATCGGGACATCCTCTTAGCATACCAGCAAGGTCGGGGCAACGATCGGCTGAGTCTGGAATACCGTCACCGTCTTTATCGGCAAAAGTTGGGTTTTTAGCATTATCCTTTGAAGGAGATTTAATTGGTTTTGGTTTGTATGGAAAACGATAAATCAGTTGAACATTCCCGAAATTATACCAGTCTTTATTATCCTTATTTGCTGATAAACTAATGCCGTCAATATAATCGGAGAAGGTTGGTCTCGCACCCCATTCGAAGGCAAGCATTAGTCTTCTTGATATATCGAGCTTAGCACCGATACCAAATGGAACGGTTACCATAGAATTGGTTCTTCCAGCCTGGATACTATCTTTTGTAATATTTGTCGCCTTACTGGGTATGCTATTTGGATATCTGGGGGTTGTCCAGCTTGACGCTACACCGGCACCCACGAAAATATACGGTGAAAATATTTTGTTGAAACCGCCTTTTGAAGGGAATCTTTTAGCACCAAGGAAATCCCATTCTAATAAAATAGAACTTTCAAAAATGGTTGATTTAAAAGAAAATGAAGTAACGGGTTCATAAGCATCCACAAGATTCGATCCATTACCAGAAATTCCTGTGTACATGGCTTGAAAACGCAGAGAGAACCGATTGCTTACATTGTTTCGAAGAAATAAAGCGCCACCGGGCTTGAAAGTATTTAACTTAATACTGCCCAGAGATAATAAATCGCCGAGGTAGTAACCACCACCAAAAACCAATCCCAATTCCCAAGGGTCAGGTTGTGTAGTAGAATCCTTTTTTACCGTCATCTCTAAAGTAGGCTTAGGAAGCGGGGGAATGCTATCCTGAGCAAAAATTACTGTTGAAAACAACCAAATAATTAAGGAGAATGTAATTATTTTATTCATCTTAATGAAGCTTAAAAACCTGAAAATGTAAAGGAATTGATTATATTATTTATGATTAATACAAACAATTTAAAGTATAAAATTAATATAAATCATTGATTATCCAATAAAATTTTTAAATATATGTTAAGTAAATATCATTTGGCTTGCTATATGTGAAATATTTATAATGTATTTGGGTACAAAAAAATGAAAAAAAACTATTCATACAGGCATCACAAAACAGGCATAAGGAGTCTTAAAAGAAAATTGACAAAAATGTTTTTCACCAGTATCTCAATAAGTCTTTTGGCATTTATCTATTTAGGGCGGGGATATTTTTCGCAAACAAAGCGAAAACACCAGTTCTAAGAAATTTCAGGCATCACTTCTTTTGCCTCATATCCGGCTTCCTCAATGGCATCGATAAGTTTCTGTGCCGTTAAATCATTATTTCCCTGAGCAGTTATTCTTTTATCGGGATGCTTCAAATCCACTTCCCAAGAGGTTAATTCTGTTATTTCATCTAAAAATCCTGTAATACTGCGAACACAATGACCACAATGTAGGTTTGAGTTCAATATAATTGTTTTCATGTAGGTATAATTTTATTTCCAAATATAGCGGAATTATTGAAACTAAACTTTTTTTATGGCGGTAAGGTGGGTTAAAAGAGAAGATATTGATAAGGTAAAATGGAATAGTTGCGTTCATTATGCCTATAATGGTAATATTTTTGGATATGTTTGGTACTTAGATTTCATAGGTAAATCGTGGACTGCCTTGATTGAGGACGATTATCAGGCAGTTATGCCTTTAATTTACAGGCCGGGTTTGCACAAAATGGAAATTTACCAGCCTTCCTTTATAAGAGAACTAGGTATATTTAGTTACGCGCCACTCAATTCACATCGGGTAAAATATTTTTTTGATGCTATGCCTGAAGAATACAGGCTAATAAATATGAGAGTGAGTGAGGAATGTAAACCAGCGGAAATTCATGGATTTAAGGTAAGTGAAAAGACAAATCACGTGCTCAGTTTATTGCAATCTTATGAAAATTTGGCTGACAGATATTCTCCTGTTTTTAGAAATGCGTTAGATAAGTCTATTGCTAATGGTTTTAGGTCAGCAGAAAGCATTACGCCAGAGGAGTATGCTGCATTTTACGAAAAGAATGGGCAGGGAAATAAGAGGCAGCGTGAGAAAGACAAACATGCATTATTGCGTATCATATATAATGCCTTACATAGAGGGTGGGGGTTTTTGTCGGGCATTGCCGATGAAAAAGGAGAGCTTTTAGCTGCCGATTTTTATATCACTTCACACAGTAGAATGATGTCTTTAGCACCTGTAATTTCGAAAAATGGGGAGGCATCGGGCGCAGCAGCTATGCAATTTGATTTTCTTTTAAGGACCAATGCTGGAAAACCTTTGCTTTTTGATTTTAATGAGGACCAATCTTTTATTAATCCTACACATGTTCACGCAATGCCGTATCCGTTTTATGACATTAAAAAGGATGTCAGAATCGTGGGTATCTGGTAAAGTGTTAATCAGAGTTCTTTTTTAGAATGGACAGTAATGGGTGTATTCCAATCTGCCATGAAATTAATTTAGCTATAAATTTATAAATAAAATATTGATTATCAATTATTTAAATTACTTAAAATTTTTTATCGTTTTTTTGGAAACGCTGGTGTTTCATAGATTGCCCCTTGCAAGGCAGATTAAAATAGGTGTAATTGCGTCTCAAACCGGGCCGGTTATTAATCATCTTTTTAATTTATTGCAAATGAAACAAATTGTATTTACCCTATTGTTGATGGCAGCAGCTTTCCAGGGGTACAGTAAAAACACTTTATTGGAAGAAGCCGTATTGGGAACGAAAGAGACGGTTTTAGAAGATCATTTTTCAACGCCTGCTTTAGATGATTGTCGCATTACCCTGCGCGCCAGCATTGGATTTGTAATGGTGGAAGTTACCGTATCGGCACCAACCTGTCGCGGCGCATTTAATGAGGCCATGGCTGCATTGCGCGACGCAGCAACTTCGGCAAGAGATGCCCTAAAGTAGTGGTTTAATAATCATCTTGATCGGGAGGGAACTTACAAAAATTTCCCCTAATGTTTTTGTATTGCTATCTGTTTGATTTTCAATGGGAAATACAGATGCCCCTCCCGATTTATAATCTGTAAACAATGAAGAAATTAACTTTTTCTATCTTTTCGTGGATCCTTCCCTTTTTTATCTTCTCCCAATCTTATGAAATTCAATATGCACAACCTCAAGGTTTTGCGATATCCACCGAGGAAGGTTTTTCACGATATTCAACCTTAAAATTAAAGCAGGACAAATCTTTATTATTCTGCATGGAACGGCAGGTTTTGATTCTGCCAATGAAGAGAGACAGGAACTAACAGTGGTTACTGCGGAACCAGACCGCTGGTATTTTATGGACAGGAGTATGGGATTACTTCATTCCTTGGAACAAACAATGATTGGCAATACTTTTCAAATCACGGAAGAGATACCCAAATTGGTATGGGAAATATCCGAGAATGAAAAAATTATAGGTGGATTTTCTTGTAAGCAGGCATTTACTTCCTTTAGGGGGCGGGAATATGAAGCCTGGTTTGCCACTACATTACCTTTCCCAAATGGTCCCTGGAAGTTACATGGTTTACCTGGTTTAATTTTAGAAGCAAAGGATAAGGAATCTGAGGTGGTTTTCCAATTTTATTCTTTCCAGGTTATTCTTGATTCTATGGTAAGAATAGACGCCCCACCTTGTGAGGCACGAAAAGTTCCATTCGCTACTTTTTTTGAGGCCCAATATAGAGACGGTGAAAAATTCTACCAGTTCATAGCCGATAAAATGAAACGTAATTTAGAGAGATCCGGCAATATTCATATTGAAATGAAACAATCAGGCGCTCCAAGATTTTGGGAGCGGAAATTGCCTTAGCTATGCAAAACAAGTTTTTTTGTTTACCTCTATTCCTTTTTATAGGTGCGGCTCTTTTCTCCCAATCAGGTCTGTCTTTATCAGGAAAAATTGTAGATGATTCCTTAGTTGAACTTCCTTTTGTGCAGGTACAATTGTACCAAAAATTAGTAGGAAACAACAAGCTTTTAACTTACGGCTGGGCGGACTCATCAGGGCATTTTCAACTCTTTTTTCAAGAGCCTTTAGTAAATGGTTTTCTTTGTTTTAATGCAATAGGCTGGCAGTCAGATACATTATTTTTAAATGAATTAGTTTCTACTTCTTCTTTTTTGGGGATAATTAAACTAAAGGGAGTTTCTATTCAGCTCGATGAAATTATCATAAAAGAAAAATCCCTTTCCTATTACGATAGAGGAGATTCCACTGTTTTTAAACCTGTTTTTTTTCAAGACGGTTCTGAGCGGGTTTTAGAGGATCTTTTAACTAAATTACCAGGGGTCAGGGTCGCAGAAGATGGCTTTCTTTATTTCAGAGGTAAAAGAGTGAGTAAGGTGCTTTGGGACGGTGATGACCTTTTGGGAAATGATTATTCTAAAGCTACAAAGAGAATGCCCGCTGGTATGGCTAATGAATTTAGGTTCATAAATAAATTTGAGGCAAATCCTTTATTGAAATCTTTAAAGCAAAGTGACCAGCTGGTTTTAGATATTGAGGTTAAAAATACGTTCAAGGGCAAATGGATTGGAGATGCTTTTGTAGGCCTTGGTTTAGCACCTGTGGGCATTGCGGGATTTAGTGGCTATCGTATCAAGAAAAAAATAAAGTTTCTTTCCTTTGCTGACGCGAATACGTTTAATGATATGTCGCCAGGGAAAAAAATGATTATTGATTATTCCGATGATTTAAATAGTGCTTTCCAGCCTATGAATTTACTTAGTTGGTTTGTTTTCCCTTCTTTTTTTCCTGTAATTCTCTCCCAATCTCGTTTTAACCAGGGTAAAAGTATCAATTTTGCGGGTGGACCTCACTGGAAGCTTGGAAAAGAGAGTTTTATAAATATTCAGGTTGATGGCCTGCTGTCAACTGATTATTTTCAAAATAGTAACTTTACTAATCAACTTTTATCACAAAGAACCTGGCGACAACAATGGACACAGAGTGACATTGTCAACAGATTTAAAGTGAATTCGGACGGAAGGATTAATCTTTCCGGAAAATCAAATATAAGTTTTCGTTTCAATAGGGTGAAGGAATTACTAACCATGAGCAAAATGGATTCTCTAAGTAGTAATGAATTTTCACCATTGACTTCAACAGAGGGCTTATTAAATGAAAGATTATTGGGAGATTTACATGTAGATTGGATTCTAAAACCCAGTAATTCAAAGGTTTGGCGAGTAAAATCGTGGAGTCATTTTGAGAAAATGCAGGATACCTACGGTTGGCAGGTTGACAACAGGCAGTCCTTTAACACTCAAAATGTAGGGCAATCAAATTATTTTTCCAGACTTCAGGGTTTACTTATACTTCCGACATATCAATGGGAGATTGGATCGCATGTCCAACAAAATCAGTTTAATGCCTATTTACAGGGGGAAGAACGGGCTTTGCAGAAGGTAAATTTATTCTATCATTTAATATGGATTGGGGGGAAAAGGGAATGGATAAAAAAATCGCACCTTCTCTCCGTTTCAGGTAGTGCGGGGCCTGCTTCCTTTAAGTATCTGCGCTCTTTTGTAGAAACAAGGAAAAATACCTTTCTTTTGGAAGGAACCTTAAGGTATAAACTTGGTCTATCGAAAAAGTTTGCATTTGAGTCTGTTTTGCAACTGAACCCTGTTTTACCTGATGCCGGTCAGATATTTAAGGGACAGATAAGAACAGGTATTTTACAGAGAGAGACAGGAATGGATGAGTTAATCGTTCCCCGAAGTACTCAATTTAAAAACAGATTGATTTATTCTGACAATAAAAAGCAGTGGGAATCTCAAGCAAGTTTTACCTTGAACTATAAATCTCCCTATTTAGGAAATAGAACAATTTCCGGTATTGAGCCTGATTGGTTAATCGAAAAATATGCCTTCAAGCTTTCGAAAGGAATGATTATCCAATTGAACATCGATAAATATTTCATTCAGCAATCTGCTTCTTTTGGTTTTAACATAAATGCCTCCAAGCAAAACTTTTTATTTGGATTGGATCAATGGGTAGGAGAAAATGTGTTTTATCATTTATCTGGAAAACTGGATGTAAGGCTTAAAGTTGGTAAATTTGGTATGGTTCTCTCTCCCGGTATTCATCACAGGCAAACAATAACGGACAGAGGTGTATCTGTTTTAACTCAATTTATGTCTTCGGGAAACCTTCAGTGGAATATTTGGAAAAAAAGTAGTGTGAATATTAGTATGGAGTACTTACCGGGGAAATTGACGGGCAATAAACCTTGGTTTTGGGCCAAAGCGGAAGGTAAATTTCCGATAAATGAGAAGTATTTACTGGTGCTCGAGGTTAAAAATATTTTCAATCAAAAAAACTTGACGTTAGGTGATTTATGGGCTGATAATCAGTTAATTCAACAGTTTCAAGTTAATCCTTCATTGGTAATGGTAAGGATTTACAAAAATTTTTAATCCTGGAAATAGAAAAAATAAGATTGAAAGGAGTGGTAGTAAATAATTCACCAAAACCTTTTCAGGGTCAATTTAGCGATGTAAAATTGATACCTTTGCAACAAATTTGAAAAAATGCGTAAAGAGATAAAGGAGACATTGTATCTGGGATGGCCAATTATATTAGGTAATTTATCTCAAATGTTCCTTGGCGTTATTGACACAGCTATGGTTGGTGCTATACATAGCAGCCAGTTGGCTGCGGCCAGTTTTGTAAATAATTTATTGACGATACCTTTAGTTTTGGGATTTGGATTAACGATGGCTATTTCCCCATTAGTTGCCCATTCTATAGGAAATGGGCTTATGAATAAACCAATAGTTATTGCTATAAATGGTTTATTTGTCGCTTTTTTTATGATGATATTTTTGGCTGTTGGCATTGAGTATTCCCAACATTTTCTGCTAAATAATATGGGTCAGGATAAAATAGTGGTGGAATTATCGGACAATTATTTAAGGTGGATGACGTGGAGCATGTTGCCCATGATTTTATTTATGGTGTTAAAGCAGTTTTCTGATGGATTAGGAGAGACAAAATGGCCAATGTATCTATCTTTAGCCTCTTTGCCTGTGAATGGATTCCTGAATTACCTCTTCATTTTTGGGAAATTTGGATTTCCCAGAATGGAACTTGAAGGGGCGGGATTAGCTACTTTTATTTCCAGATTTTTATTATTCATTGTCATCATCATATTAATCATTTATAAATCGGCCTATAAGCCATATTTACAGGATGTTAGGCATGCTTTTTCATTAAAAATTTTTGGAATTAAAGAAATACTCAGAGTAGGCATACCAAGTGCTGTTCAATATGGGATGGAAGCCGGAGCATTTGCCGTGTCAGGAGTAATGTCAGGATGGTTGGGTTATGTGCAACAAGCTGCGCACCAGATTGCCTTAAATATGGCCGCAATAACATATATGGTGTCTTTGGGCATTAGCTCGGCGGGCAGTATTAGGGTAGCTAATGCAAGGGGGCAGGGGAATATAGAGCAGGTCAGGAAAATTGGATACAGTAATTTTTCTATGGCAGTGGTATATGGAGTGATTTGTGCCGTTATTCTTTTCATAGGAAGAAGTGGGCTGCCTAAACTTTTCAATGATGAAATGGAGGTTTTAAAATATGCAACTGGACTGATGATATTGGCGGGTGTTTTTCAAATTTCTGACTCGACCCAAGCGGTAGGAATTGGTCTTCTGAGAGGCTTACAGGATATGAAAATTCCGACGCTCATTGTGTTGGTGGCTTACTGGATAGTGGGTTTACCCGTTGGTTATTTTTTAGCCTTCAATCTTAAATGGGAGGTTTATGGTCTTTGGGTAGGTTTTATTGTTGCCTTAAGCGCCAGTGCGTTGTTACTCTTTTTTAGATTTAAGTACAAGGCAAATCAATAGGGAAAAAGTCATTCTCCAAATTATTTAGTTGTACGTCGACGCTAACAGAAAACTAAATTCCGTTGACTATTTATTTTCTACGACAACGTTTTCGTAAATATTTTCAGTATTAGGCTAAGATCGGGCAGTATAAGTGCTAAATTTTCAAACTTAATCTATTATATTTAGAAATTATTAGGCTCTTGAAAGGGCTAAATTCTTAAATGTAAACGGAATGAGTAGTGGAACAACGGAATCTTTTTCATTAAAAGATAAAGTAATAATTGTCACGGGAGGTTATGGAATCCTTGGAAAATCCTTTAGTGAAGCCATAGCACTGGCGGGGGGAAATGTAGTTATTTTAGGACGAAATGAGTCTAAAGGCCTATTGGCAGTAAAGGATATTGAAGCAAAAGGAGGCATTGCTTTTTTTGCGCAGGCTGATGTCATGGACGAAGATTCATTGAAACATGCAAAGGATTTGATTTTACAACGTTTTGGAAAAATAAGTGGCTTAGTAAATGCTGCAGGAGGCAATGTTCCCGAGGCAGTACTACAACCCGAGGCCGATATATTTTCTCTCAGCATGAGCGGAATGAAAAAAGCGCTCGATTTAAATGTTTGGGGAACCCTTTTACCTACTCAGATTTTTGGTGCCGAACTAGTTAAAGAAGAAACGGGAAGTATTGTGAATATTTCGTCGGTGAGTACCGTCAGACCATTAACCAAAGTCCTTGGTTATAGTATGGCCAAGTCAGCAATTGATGCCTATACAAAATGGTTTGCCATTGAAGTAGCTAATCGTCACGGTGACAAGATAAGAGTGAATGCCTTAGTGCCGGGTTTTTTTCTAACAGATCAAAACAGAGCGTTGCTTACTCAACCAGATGGTTCACTTACTCCCCGCGGACAATCTATCATAAAACAAACCCCATTTAAAAGATTTGGAAGTCCAAATGAATTAAATGGTGCATTGATATGGCTTCTCAGCGATGCCTCAAAGTTTGTTACAGGCACAAATGTTAGGGTTGATGGTGGTTTTATGTCCTCCAGTGGGGTTTAATTTAACAATTTAATCATATATCTATGTTTACGGGGCTTTCGCCAAATAAAAAAACCATGATACCAACTATGCGTTGGTATGGACCAAATGATCCTGTTTCGCTTTCCGACATTCGTCAATCGGGCTGTACGGGTGTAGTTAGCGCGCTTCACCATATTCCCAATGGCGCCGTATGGACAAAGGAGGAAATCCTTATCAGAAAAAAGATCATTGAAGCCGCTGGATTAACCTGGGATGTAGTAGAAAGTCTTCCCGTTAACGAGGCAATTAAAACGCAGAGTGCTGGTTTTGAGGATTATATAAAAAACTATAAGGAATCGATGCGTAACTTAGCGGCCTGTGATGTTCGGGTGATTACTTATAATTTTATGCCTATTTTAGATTGGACAAGAACCGATTTAGTTTTCAAACAGCCTGATGGTTCTTTAGCTTTATTGTATGAAAGAGCCGCTTTTGTTGCTTTTGATTTATTTATATTGAAGAGAATCGGAGCTACTGCAGACTACAGCCCGGAGGAAATAAAAAGGGCAACCGAGAGGTTTAACAATATGTCTTCCGAAGAAAAGGTTCTTTTGGAAAGTAATATGTTAAAAGGTCTTCCTGGCAGTGAGGAAAGTTTTACCATGGAGCAGTTTCAGGCTGCCCTTGATACTTATGCTAAAATTGACAGCAAAAAATTAAAGGCAAATCTGCAGCATTTTCTAAAAGAAATTATTCCCGTTGCTCAGGAATGTGGCGTGGTTATGGCTATTCATCCGGATGATCCACCTTTTAATTTACTGGGTTTACCCAGAATCATGAGCTGTGCAGATGATGTCAGGGATATGATACAGGCAGTTCCGGCAAAGGAAAACGGATTGTGTTTTTGCACAGGATCTTATGGTGTGAGAGCGGATAATAATTTGCCGGAAATGGTAAAAGAATTTGGAGAAAGAATTCATTTCATACACCTTCGAAGTACCACCAGAAATGACAATGGTGACTTTTTTGAAGATAATCATTTAGAGGGTGATGTGGATATGTATGAGGTAATAACAGAGATTGTTCACTGGATGCGCCATCGAAATGTTTCCATTCCTATGAGACCTGACCATGGGCATCAAATGCTGGATGATTTGAAGAAAACAACCTATCCTGGATATTCTGCCATTGGTCGTTTGCGCGGTTTAGCTGAATTGAGAGGCACAGAATATGCCATTCAACGATTTATAGATTAATATTAATAACTCAAATAAATAAATTATAAGTTATGAAAAAAGTAGTGACTTTCGGTGAAATTATGCTCAGATTAGCATCTCCGGGGTATCTTCGGTTTTCTCAATCTTCCCAGCTAGAGGCAACTTTTGGTGGTGGAGAGGCGAATGTTGCCGTTTCTTTGGCAAATTACGGTATTCCAGCTTCTTTCGTTTCCCGATTGCCCAAGAATGATATTGGCGACTGGGCTATTCAAAACTTAAGAAAATATAATGTTCAGACGCAAGATATTTTAAGGGGTGGTGAGAGAGTGGGCATATATTTCCTGGAAACGGGCGCTGTGGCCCGCGCAAGTAAAGTAGTCTATGATCGTGCCGGTTCCGCTATAGCTGATATTCAGCCAGGTATGCTCGATTGGGAAGCAATTTTTAAAGATGCCAATTGGTTTCACTGGACGGGAATTACCCCTGCACTTTCTGAAGGGGCCGCCGCTACCTGTCTGGAGGGTATTAAAATGGCAAATAAACTGGGTGTCACCGTTTCTACAGATTTGAATTTCAGGAAAAATTTATGGAAATATGGGAAGTCTGCCAGTGAAGTAATGCCTGAATTGGTGGAGGGATGTGATGTCATTTTGGGAAATGAGGAGGATGCTGAAAAGGTTTTTCATATTCAACCAGAAGGGGTCGATGTGACAGCAGGTCATGTGGAAGCTGCTGCTTATGAATCGGTTTGCCGTCAATTGGTAAAGAGATTTCCTAGAGCGAAAAAGGTAATCATTACCTTAAGAGGTTCTATTAACGCGAATCATAATACCTGGGCAGGTACCCTGTTTAATGGCGAACAAATGTTCTTTTCACCCCAATATGATATTACCCATATTGTAGATAGAGTAGGGGGGGGTGATTCCTTTATGGGAGGTCTGATTTGCGGTCTGTTAACCTATCCCGAGGATGATCAGCAGGCACTAAATTTTGCTGTAGCTGCCTCTTGTTTAAAACACACCATTTATGGCGATTTTAATCTGGTCACCGTAGATGAAGTAAAAAATCTTATGAAAGGGGACGGTTCAGGCCGCGTTTCCCGATAATTAATTGAACTTTAAATTTTGAGAATATGAGTAAATCACCTATTGGAAATCAACGTTGGATAGTCGTTGCTCTTCTTTTCTTTGCTACTACCATTAATTACATTGACAGACAGGTTATTGGTTTATTGAAACCTACCCTTGAGTTAGAATTTGGGTGGTCAGAACAAGATTATGCCAATATTGTTATGGCATTTACTGCTGCTTATGCCTTGGGATTGCTTGTATTTGGCAGAATTATAGATAGAATAGGTACTAAAATGGGCTTCAGTATTTCCATTATATTTTGGAGTATTGCCGCATGTTTGCATGGCGTGGTTAAGACAACTTTTGGATTCGGTGTGGCCAGAGCAGCCCTGGGATTGGGTGAATCCGGTAATTTTCCTGCCGCCATTAAAACGGTTGCCGAGTGGTTTCCAAAAAAAGAAAGAGCTTTAGCCACAGGGATTTTTAACTCGGGTGCCAATATTGGTGCCGTTTTTGCTCCAATTTTAGTCCCTACTATTCTCGCTTTGTATGGCTGGCAAGAAGCCTTCATTATAACCGGTGCCATTGGATTTGTTTGGTTAATATTTTGGTTGTACTACTACGAAATTCCAAACAGACACAAAAAAGTAACGGAAGCAGAACTTGCTCATATTCATAGTGATAATGAAGAAGATACGAGCAATGAAAAGCCACTTGCCTGGGGAACATTGTTTCGCGTAAGGCAAACGTATGTTTTCATTATAGGTAAATTATTGACAGACCCTATCTGGTGGTTTTTCTTATTCTGGTTGCCTTCTTATTTTTCAACGAGCTTTAGTCTGGATCTTAAAAAACCAGGTTGGCCTTTGGTAATTATTTATATGGCGACATCTATTGGCAGTATTGGCGGTGGGTATCTTTCTTCTTACTTTATCCAAAAAGGGTGGCCTGTTTATAAAGCCAGAAAAACAGCTATGTTTATTTTCGCTCTTTGTGTACTGCCTATTATGTCGGCGAAATATGCTACAAATATGTGGGTTGCCGTTGCTCTTATCAGCTTAGCCGCTGCAGCACATCAAGCCTGGAGTGCTAATATTTTTACCGTAGCTTCTGATATGTTTCCTAAAAAGGCTATCAGTTCAGTGGTAGGAATTGGTGGAATGGCCGGATCTGTAGGAGGTGTTTTATTTCCAATTTTTGTAGGTTATATTCTTGAAACTTACAGACAATTGGGAGATTCCACCGCAGGTTATAATATCATTTTCTTCGTTTGTGGTCTGATGTATATGCTGGCATGGGCCATTATGCACTTTATAAGCCCTAAAATGACTCCTTACAAAGAGTAGTGTTATGTGTTATGAAATAGTTAAAAGAGCAAAAAGATATAAAGATCAGGTAGCTGTTTATTCAGAAGGTGAAGCATGGAAATATGGTTCGATTATTCATCGTGCGCAACATTTTGCAACCTTACTCTTAGGTCAAAATGATGATCTTGCAGAAGCCAGGGTAGCTTTTATGGTGAACCCTGGCGTCGATTATGTTTCTGTTCAATGGGCTATTTGGATTGCAGGTGGAATAGCAGTTCCACTCTGTTTAACCTATCCGCCTCCGTCTCTTGATTACGTTATTCAAGATACAGAGGCGGATTTCATTGTCGCCTCCGATGAATATTTACCATTATTAGAACCCCTTTGTCAGGGGAAAAGACCTATTCGCTTATTTTCCATTTCCGAGATGATGCATTCCAGAATGTTCCCTGAAAAATCACTTCCCGTTTTGAATTTGTCGCGGAATGCCATGATTTTATATACCAGCGGAACAACAAATTTACCTAAAGGGGTAGTGACTACTCATGCAAATATAAAGGCTCAAATTGAAATGCTTCAAAAGGCATGGAAATGGGAAGGTAAAGATAGAACCCTGTGTGTGCTGCCCTTGCACCATGTTCATGGAATCATTAATGTCGTATGTTGTTCCCTTTGGGTAGGTGCAACCTGTATTTTTTTTCCCAGATTTGATCCTAAAGAAGTGGTAGAATTACTGGAAATTCCTTCCCTTACCGTCTTTATGGCCGTTCCAACAATATATTATAAATTAATTGCATATATAGGGGGGCTTTCCGACCGCCGGGCTGGTGAAATAAAGGGGAATCTCCTCAAAAAGAGATTAATGGTTTCCGGCTCAGCTGCTTTGCCGGTATCTGTGATGGAAAAATGGTATGAAATCAGTGGACATTGGTTACTTGAACGATATGGAATGACAGAAATAGGTATGGCCATTTCAAATCCATATCGACGGAGTAAAAGAAAACCTGGTTTTGTTGGTTTGCCGCTGCCTACGGTGGAAATTAGACTGGTTGCAGAAGACGGTAAAGAAGCTAAGGGTGAACCGGGTGAAATTCAAGTCAAAGGTCCTGCTGTTTTTCAAAAATATTGGAGAAGGAAGGAATCCACCGAAGAGAGTTTTACTGAAGACGGCTGGTTCAAAACAGGCGACACGG
>BJGN01000015.1 GCA_014190515.1 Bacteroidota bacterium | reverse complement strand
GTAAAACGACCACGACAGAACGTATTTTGTTCTATACGGGTATAAGCCATAAAATTGGTGAGGTTCATGAGGGTGCAGCCACTATGGACTGGATGGAACAAGAGCAAGAAAGAGGAATTACTATTACTTCTGCTGCTACGAAGTCTGCCTGGTCTTGGAAAGACAATGAATATGTGTTAAACATTATTGACACACCTGGTCACGTAGATTTCACTGTTGAGGTGAATAGATCTTTACGTGTTCTCGATGGTCTTTGCTTTTTGTTTTGCGCAGTAAGTGGTGTGGAGCCTCAATCTGAAACTAACTGGAGACTTGCTGATAATTACAAGGTTCCAAGAATTGGTTTCGTTAATAAAATGGATCGCTCTGGTGCTGATTTTTTTAATGTCGTAAATGACGTTCAAACTAAATTGGGTTCTACCGCTATTCCGTTGCAAGTGCCTATCGGTGCTGAGGAGCGTTTTAAAGGGGTAGTTGATTTGATCACAAACCAAGCTATCGTATGGAACGAACACGACCAGGGTTCTACCTATGAAATTATACCTATACCTGAAGATTTAGTAGATACTGTTTTTGAATGGAGATCTAAGTTGTTAGAAGCGGTAGCTGAGTACGATGATACTTTGATGGAGAAATTCTTCGAAGATCCTAATTCTATCTCAGCTGATGAAATGAGAATGGCAATCCGTCAGGCAGTTTGTGATTTGAAGTTCGTTCCCATGATGTGTGGTTCGGCATTCAAAAATAAAGGGGTACAAGCATTGCTTGATGCTGTTTGTGCTTTCATGCCTTCCCCTCTTGATATAGAAGCAGTTAAAGGGATTGATCCTGATACAGATGTAGAAGTATATCGTAAACCTTCTGTCACTGAACCTTTTGCTGCGTTAGCTTTCAAAATTGCCACAGACCCTTTTGTGGGTCGTTTGGCCTTCATGAGAGTTTACTCTGGTGCACTTGACGCTGGTTCTTATGTGATGAATACAAGGTCTGGCAATAAAGAGAGGATTTCACGTTTGTATCAAATGCATGCAAATAAGCAAAATCCTATCGATAGAGTAGAAGCGGGTGATATTGCTGCTGCGGTTGGATTCAAAGATATCCGCACAGGTGACACACTTTGCGACTTGAATAAGCAGATTGTTTTGGAGAGCATGGTTTTCCCTGAACCTGTTATCGCTATTGCCATTGAGCCAAAAACACAGAAAGATTTAGATAAGTTAGGTATGTCTTTAGCTAAATTAGCTGAAGAGGATCCAACTTTCAGAGTTAGATATGATGAAGATACCAATCAGACAGTAATCAGTGGAATGGGTGAGTTACACCTTGAAATCATAGTTGATCGTTTGCGTCGTGAATTTAAAGTTGAATGTAACCAGGGAGCTCCTCAGGTAAATTACAAAGAAACTTTAACTAAAACGGTTAGCCACAGAGAGCGTTTGAAGAAACAGACAGGTGGATCAGGTTTATTTGCCGATATGGAATTTGAACTGGGACCAGCTGATGAATCTTTCTTGGAATCAGACGACTTCAAATCAGGTAAGACACGTTTACAGTTCCAGTGGGATATTGTTGGTGGATCTATCGATAAAAATTATATCAAGCCAATATCTGACGGTTTCAAAGCTATGATGGATAATGGTGTACTTGCAGGCTATTCTTTGGATAGTATGAAAGTTAGGGTTTATGATGGTTCTATGCATGCGGTGGATTCTAAGCCAATAGCTTTTGAACTATGTGCAAAGGAAGGATTTAGAGCTGCTGCATCTAAAGCAGGACCTGTTTTGATGGAGCCAATCATGAAACTAGAGGTAGTAACACCAGAGGATTATGTAGGTCCTGTCATCGGTGACTTGAATAGAAGAAGAGGTATGCCAAAAGGTCAGGAACCAAGACCAGGTGCTGTAAGTATTGCAGCGGAAGTTCCGTTATCTGAAATGTTTGGATATGTTACTCAACTTCGTACTATCACTTCTGGTAGAGCCACTTCGTCGATGGAATTTGCTCACTACAGTGAGGCACCATCAGGTGTATCAAAAGAAATTATTGAAAAGGCAAAGGGTTAATCCCTTTGCCTGAATAATAAGAGTGTAATTTGCATACAGGTAAATGTACCTGAAAGCTTAATTTTTTTGACATAAACTAGCTTTAAAAGGCATGAATCAGAAGATTAGAATCAAACTTCGTTCCTACGATCATAATCTCGTAGATAAATCGACGGAGAAAATTGTAAAAACTGTTCGCAATAGTGGTGCCATCGTAACTGGCCCGATTCCGCTGCCCACAGAGAAAAAAATATTTACTGTGCTCCGTTCACCGCACGTCAATAAGAAATCTCGTGAGCAGTTCCAATTGAGAACGCACAAACGAATGATTGAAATTTATACTCCAACGCAAAAGACTGTAGATGCTTTATCTAAGTTGGAATTGCCGAGTGGTGTCGATATTCAAGTTAAATTGACGTAGTCTATTCTCATTGCCAAATATTTAGCAGTGAAGTATTTAGATTAAAATAAAAGTCTGATGAACGGATTAATAGGAAAAAAAATAGGCATGACCAGTATCTATGATAATACTGGCCGTAATATTGCATGTACTGTTATTGAAACAGGTCCATGTGTTGTTACCCAAATAAAAACATCTGATACAGATGGTTATAATGCTTTACAGTTAGGTTTCGGTGAAGCCAAAGTAAAGAACACTACCAAAGCGCTCAAAGGTCACTTTGAAGCAGCGAACACGACTCCAAAGTCTAATGTTATCGAGTTCAGAGATTTCAATGCAGTGAGTAAGTCTATTGGAGATGCTATTACTGTAGATGAAATTTTCAGTGAAGGAGATTCTATCAATGCCATAGGACAATCCAGAGGTAAAGGTTTCCAGGGAGTTGTTAAAAGACATGCTTTCGCGGGTGTAAATGATGCTACGCACGGTCAGCACAACAGGCAGCGTGCCCCAGGTTCAATCGGTGCTTCTTCTTATCCATCTCGTGTATTCAAGGGAATGCGTATGGCAGGACGTGACGGTAACGACCGAATTAAAATCAAGAATCTTCGCGTAGTTAAAATATTCGCAGATAAGAATTTAATTCTTGTGAAAGGAGCTATTCCTGGTCACAATGGTTCTACTGTTATTTTGGAGAAAAAGTAATTATTGACTGTCCTTAGGGATTAATATTATTAGCATGAAATTAGTTATTCATAATATAAATGGCCAAGAGACCGGTAGAGAGGTTGAATTACCAGATGCGATATTTGGTGTAGAACCTAACAATCACGTCATTTATTTAGCTGTTAAGGCTTACCTGGCGAATCAGCGTCAAGGAACGCACAAAACAAAAGGTCGTGGTGAAATTGCTGGTTCGACTCGTAAACTACATAAGCAAAAGGGTACGGGTGGATCTCGTAAGGGGGATATCAAGAACCCGTTATATCATGGTGGTGGTCGTATATTTGGCCCAGTACCAAGAGATTACGAACAGAAGTTGAACAAGAAGGTAAGAAAGTTAGCCAGAGTATCCGCATTAAGTACAAAGGCGGCGTCAGGTTCAATCGTAATAATTGAGGATTTCACTTTTGAAAACCCAAAAACGAAGGCTTTCCTGGATATACTTCAGAACCTAAAAATTTCAGAGAAAAAATCAATTTTGGTTACTCCTGAGCATGACAAAGTTGTGTATTTATCAGGAAGGAATCTACCAACAGCTAAAGTTATAAGAGCACAGGATTTAAATGTTTATGATATCATGAACGCAAGATCTTTAGTACTCTCTGAAACAGCTCTTGGAAAGTTAACTGAATCATTAGCTTAAATCGGGTATAACCCACTAGTTAGTTGAACAATGGCAAATAAGTTTATTTTAATAAAACCACTGATTACCGAAAAATCGGAGGGTCTGGCTGGAACACAAAACAATTACTGTTTTCAGGTAGATAAGAGAGCCAATAAATTGGAAATCAAAAAGGCAGTACAAGACATGTATTCTGTAGCTGTTGTTTCCGTCCATACATTGGTCGTTCCTGGTAAAGCCAAATCAAGAAACACTAAATCAGGTGTTCTTAAAGGTAGGAAACCATCTTTCAAGAAAGCCTACGTGCGTATTGGACATGGTGAGGAAATTGATTTCTTCGGCGGTAATTAATATTATTAACGATTCGTATGAGTAAGATTTTATGGTGTGCTTACCCGTGATGAATCTAAATTGAAAACCATATCATGACAGTAAAAAAGTTTAATCCAATTACCCCTGGTACTCGTTTTAGAGTGGGTAATACTTTCTCGGAGGTAACAACCGATGAGCCGGAAAAGAGTCTTCTAGCCCCTATTAAAAAGTCAGGCGGAAGAAACAATACGGGTAAGATGACCATGCGCCAAAAGGGTGGTGGACACAAGCGTCGCTATAGAATTATAGACTTCAAAAGAAATAAGGACGGTGTAAAGGCTGAGGTTATGTCTATTGAATATGACCCGAACCGTACCGCTTATATAGCTTTACTTCAATATGAAGATGGCGAAAAAAGGTATATCATTGCGCCAAACGGTTTAGCCGTTGGTTCTACTGTAATATCTGGTCCAGGTGCACCTCCTACCGTTGGTAATGCCATGGTTCTTAAAGAGGTTCCTCTGGGTGCAAATATCCATGCTATTGAATTAGTACCTGGAAAAGGGGCTTCAATGGCAAGAAGTGCAGGTACTTATGGTACTTTAATGAATAAAGAGGAGAGATACGTTGTTATTAAATTACCGTCAGGTGAAGTAAGACGTGTTCTCAATACTTGCAAAGCTACAATTGGTAATACGTCAAATCCTGATCATGGATTACAAGTTATGGGTAAGGCTGGACGTAATCGCTGGTTAGGTAACAGACCAAGAGTTAGAGGGGTAGCTATGAACCCTGTCGATCACCCAATGGGTGGTGGTGAAGGTCGTGCTTCTGGTGGACATCCTCGTTCAAGGACAGGAATTATGGCCAAAGGTCAGAAAACGCGTGATACTCGGAAGAATTCTTCAAAATTGATTATCACTAAGAGAAAAACCAAAAATCCATAACCTAAGGATAGCCTCATAAGCTTAACTTTAACAAATTATATTTGCTATGGCAAGATCAATAAAAAAAGGCCCCTACGTTTTTCATAAACTTCTAGAAAAGGTTATGGAATCCAAAACAGCGAAGAAAAAATCAGTAATCAAAACCTGGTCCAGATCTTCTATGATAATTCCTGATATGGTGGGTGAAACAATAGCCGTGCACAATGGTAAAACTTTTGTTCCTGTATTCGTTACTGAGAACATGGTGGGCCATAAATTGGGTGAATTTTCTCCAACACGTAATTTTAGGGGTCACTCAGGAAATCGTAAAAAATAATTTTGTATTACTAAAATACCTTTTAGGTATTCAATGAGATTAATATGGAAGCAATTGCCAAATTGAAAAATGTCCCAATGTCAGAGCGTAAAATGCGTTTGGTAGTGGATAATATTCGCGGAAAGAAAATAAGTGATGCTCTTTCTATTCTTCGGTTTACGAAAAGAGAATCGGGTATCTGGTTGAAAAAACTACTGGATAGCGCTATAGCCAATTGGGGGAATAAAGCGGAAGGAAACGATGTAGCTGATTTTGATCTTTTTATTAAAACTGCCTTCGTTGATGGTGGTACACAGATAAAAAGATTTCGTCCAGCACCTCACGGTCGCGCACACAGAATACGTAAACGTACAAATCACGTGACTATCGTTGTGCAAAATAGGGTACCCCTAGAGAGTGAAGTTGTTGCCGTTGCCGCAGTTTCAGAAGAATAATTAATTTATCAAATTATAATATACCAGAAGGTATGGGTCAGAAAGCTAATCCGATAGGAAATCGTTTAGGAATCATCAGAGGTTGGGACTCCAATTGGTTCGGTGGTAAAGATTTTGCAGCTAAAGTTATTGAGGACGAACAAATTCGTAATTATTTGCAAGCACGTATCTCTAAAGGGGGTATAGCTCGTGTAGTAATAGAACGCACACTGAAGCGTGTCACGGTAACTATTCACACATCTCGTCCGGGTATCGTTATTGGAAAAGGCGGTCAGGAGGTTGAATTAATTCGCGGTGAATTAAGAAAATTAACGGGAAAGGATATTCAAATTAATATTCTTGAAATCCGTAAGCCTGAACTGGATGCAGTTATCGTGGGTGAAGGTATTGCAAAGCAACTCGAAGCGCGTATTAACTACAGACGTGCCATTAAAATGGCAATTCAGACTACCATGCGTACGCCTGGTGCTGAAGGTATAAAAGTTCGTATCTCTGGTCGTTTGAATGGAGCTGAAATGGCTCGTTCTGAAGAATTTAAAGAAGGTAAAACGCCATTACATACTTTTCGTTCCGATATCGACTACTCATGGCAGGAGGCTCAGACCGTTTATGGTAAAATAGGTATCAAAACGTGGATCTGTAAAGGTGAAGTACTCGGAAAACGAGATCTTTCTCCAGCCGTCGCTCAACAAGCCAGTGGTAAACCAGTTTCTGGAAACAACAGTGGTGGTTTCTCAAGAGGAGGAAATGACAGAGGAGGTGAAAAAGGTGGCGATAGAAGAGACGGAAATCGCAGAAGAGGACCCGGTGGAACTACGGACGGAAGAAACCAACGGAAACGTTAGTATTTATTTAAAAAAAGTTTATCTTTGCCGAACTTTGAAATAAAGACCCATTTCTTTATTGTCAAAGTCAATAAAAAAGAATTTTATGCTACAGCCTAAAAGAACGAAATACCGCAAACAACACAAGGGGCGTATAAAAGGCGTCGCCCAAAGAGGAAGTACTATTGCTTTTGGTAGCTTTGGTCTTAAATCTTTGGATAGCGGAAGGTTAACAAACAGGCAAATTGAAGCCGCTCGTATTGCCATGACTCGTTTCATGAAAAGAGAGGGTAAAGTTTGGATTCGTATTTTCCCAGATAAACCTATTACCTCCAAGCCTCAAGAGGTGCGTATGGGTAAGGGTAAAGGTGCCCTGGATCATTGGGTAGCTATTGTCAAAGCTGGTAGAATTATGTTCGAACTCGATGGTGTACCAAGAGATGTTGCCGAAGGCGCCCTCAAATTGGCTGCACAAAAGCTTCCTTGTCTTACAAAAATTGTGGTTCGCCACGATATTGCTGAATAATTATCCCGCAAGGGTCTTTGAACATTAATTTAATCCATTTTAACAATGGCTAATAACAGAATAACGGATTTCCGTGAAATGGCTACACTAGACTTACAGGGAGAATTGGAACGCTCCGAATTGCAGTATCAAAAGTTAAAGTTTGAACATGCAGTTAAAGGTTTAGGTAATCCTCTGGTTTTGAGGAATCTACGTCGTGAAATTGCACAAATTCACACGGAACTAAGGTCTAGAGAAATTTTGGTTCTTACTCCGGAAGAACAAAGTGGCAGATCTAAAAAAGTGCGCAGAAGAAGATTAAATTTGTAATTGCTAACGTCGCAATATCATGGAAGAAAGGAACTTAAGAAAAACTAGAGTGGGTGTCGTTTCTAGTAACAAAATGGAGAAATCTATTTCTATTAAAGTAGAACGTAAATTTCGTCACCCTATCTACGGAAAGTTTATCATGAAAACCAAAAAATTAATGGCACATGATGAACAGAACGAATGTCACATCGGTGATATAGTTCGTATAATGGAAACTCGTCCCCTAAGC
This sequence comes from Bacteroidota bacterium, assembly GCA_014190515.1. Classification (GTDB taxonomy): domain Bacteria; phylum Bacteroidota; class Bacteroidia; order Chitinophagales; family Saprospiraceae; genus BJGN01. Next base: position 28,864 of record BJGN01000015.1, on the reverse strand, counting down.
AAGAATAAAAGCTGGAGATTAGTTGAAGTTATTGAGAGAGCAAAATAATTTTGAAATTTACGATTTGTAACTTTAATCGTTTTCAAATCCGCTAAATGTACATACTATGATTCAACAGGAATCCAGATTAAGAGTGGCAGATAACAGTGGAGCTAAAGAAGTCCTCTGTATTCGTGTACTCGGTGGCTCAAAACGCAGGTATGCTCACGTGGGTGATACCATCGTCGTTTCAGTCAAAGATACCTCTCCAGGTGGTATCAAAAAAGGTTCAGTGTCAAAAGCTGTAATCGTTAGAACCAAAAAGGAAATTCGTCGTAAAGATGGTTCTTATATTCGTTTTGATGATAATGCGTGTGTGTTGCTGAATAATCAAAATGAGCCAAGAGGATCCCGTATTTTCGGCCCTGTGGCAAGAGAGCTTAGGGATAAAGATTTTATGCGAATTGTTTCCCTTGCTCCTGAAGTATTATAATTATTTAGTTCCTTCCAAAGGCTCAAACATTGCACATGAAAAAAAATATCATTCAACAAAAACGTTTCTCTCCTAAATTAAAGGTTAAGAAGGGTGATAAAGTAGTGGTTATTTCTGGTTCTTCTAAAGATAGAACTAAAATACATGAAATAATGGAGGTTTTCCCTGAAAAGCAGCGTGTGTTAATTGATCAGGTTAATATAGTCAAAAAACATACTAAAGCTACACAGGAAAATGCAGGTGGTATTATTGAAAAGCCAGCATCTATTCATATCTCTAATATTATGGTTGTCGATCCACAAACAAATAAACCAACACGGGTAGGACGTCGTCCTGACAGTGAAGGTAACATGGAAAGATATGCTAAAAAATCAGGCCAAACGATCAAGTGATGAAATATACACCAAGACTTCGCGACAAATATTTTAAAGATGTCGTTCCTGCTTTAATGGAGCAGTTCCAATACACTTCAGTTATGCAAGTTCCTCGCTTAACTAAAATTTGTATTAACCAAGGAGTGGGCGCAGCTACTCAAGATAAGAAAATGGTCGATGCAGCTCTTCAAGAGTTATCTACCATTGCTGGACAAAAGGCTGTTTCTACAAAAGCTAAAACTTCAATCTCTAACTTCAAGTTAAGAGAGAAAATGCCAATCGGCGTTAAAGTTACTCTTCGTCATCATCACATGTATGAGTTTCTTGACCGTTTGGTTGGTGTAGCTCTTCCAAGAGTAAGAGATTTCAGAGGTATAAATGATAAAAGTTTCGACGGACGTGGTAATTACAGTTTGGGAATCACAGAGCAACTTATTTTTCCTGAAATTGATATTGATAAGATTACACGTGTTTCAGGCATGGATATTACTTTTGTATCCACCGCAAAAACAGACGCTGAGGCTTTGGCTTTGTTGAAAGCCTTAGGTTTACCATTCAAAAATCAGAAAAAAGAAGAAGTATAATGGCAAGGAAATCATTAATAGCCAGGGAAAAAAAACGTAAGCGTCTAGTTGAAAAATTCGCTGAAAAAAGGAAGCAATTAAAGGAAGAAGGCCGATGGGATGAGTTGGATTTACTTCCAAGAAATTCTAGTCCTATTCGTTTACATAATAGATGTCAATTAACTGGCAGACCAAAAGGTTATATCAGACAATTTGGTTTGTGTAGAGTTAAGTTTAGAGAGATGGCTTTGGATGGTAAGATTCCGGGTATCACTAAAGCTAGTTGGTAATTTCTTAACAACTGTGTAGGTTTCTTTAGAAATACCGCACGGTAAATATTTATACAATGGCAGTAACAGATCCAATAGCCGATTATTTAACGCGCATTAGAAATGCGCAAATGGCGGGTCACAGATTGGTGGATATTCCAGCCTCCGGTCTTAAAAAAGCTATCACCGAAATTTTGTATGATCAGGGTTTCATACTCAAGTACAAATTCGAAGAGGGTGGTAAGGGTAATCAAGGCCTTATTCGTATAGCGTTAAAATATGACGTATTAACGCGTAAGCCTATTATTCGTAAATTGGGAAGGGTTAGTAAGCCTGGTCTTCGTCAGTATGCAAAAACAGACGAAATTCCTCGTATTATTAATGGCCTAGGCGTGTCTATTGTTTCTACTTCGAAAGGAGTTATGACAGACAAAAAAGCTCGTCAAATGAACGTTGGTGGTGAAATACTACTTTATATTTACTAATTTACTCACTTCTAAATTTATTAAACATGTCTAGAATAGGTAAAGCTCCTATAACGCTTCCAGGTGGGGTTGAAGTGAGTGTTGGTAAGAATAATTTAGTAACCGTTAAAGGTCCTAAAGGTTCGCTTAACCAGCAGATTGATCCAGATTTAACCGTCGATATTAATGGTGCAATAGTTACTGTACAGCGTCCAACAGATCAAAAGAGACACAAAACCGTTCATGGTTTATATCGTTCTCTAATTAATAATATGGTTACCGGTGTTTCTACAGGTTTCACTGCTAATATCGAACTTATCGGTGTTGGTTACCGTGCAGCAAATACTGGAAAATTATTGGAATTAACCTTAGGTTACTCTCACCCAATCCTTTTTATGCTTCCTGATGAAATAAATCTGGAAACAAAGCAAGATAAAGGTGGTAATCCTACTATAGTTATGGAATGTATTGATAAGCAATTACTTGGTCAAGTTTGCGCTAAAATCAGAGGATTCCGAAAACCAGAACCATACAAAGGTAAAGGTGTTCGTTTTGTGGGCGAAGTGGTTCGTAGGAAACTAGGAAAAACTGGGGCTAAGAAGAAATAGTCCTAACTAAAATTATTTTTATTTGGATCTTGGGTCTGGATTTTATGCCTTACACTAAGATTAGTAAACGTCGAATAATGAAATTGACAAAAGAACAGAGCAGAACGCGAATTCACTTTAGAATCAGGAAAAAGATTAAAGGAGTAGCATCCTCTCCCCGAATAAGTGTATTCAGAAGTAATAAAGTAATTTATGCTCAAATCATTGATGATACTATCAGTCATACTTTGGTGGCTGCTGATTCTCGTGAGAATGGCATATTAGGGGTTGGAACAAAGGTAGAGCAAGCTTACAAAGTAGGTCAGCTATTAGCCGAAAGAGCTAAAGAAGCGAATATTTCAAAGGTTGTTTTTGATCGTTCTGGATACCTTTACCATGGAAGAATTAAATCATTGGCTGATGGTGCCCGTGAGGGTGGACTCCAGTTTTAATCATCCTCAACTGTAAAATAAAATGGCAAAACAGAATGAAAATCGGGTCAAACCCGCTGAAACAGAACTAAAAGATAAATTGGTTCAACTAAACAGAGTGGCCAAAGTGACCAAAGGTGGTCGTACTTTTAGTTTCGCTGCTATCGTAGTTGTGGGTGATGGTAATGGTACTGTCGGTCACGGCTTGGGTAAAGCGAGAGATGTCTCTGAAGCAATTACTAAAGCTGCAGATGATGCTAAAAAGAATTTAGTAAAAGTTCCAATCTATAAAGGTACTATTCCTCATGAAGTTTTAGGGAAATTTAAGGCCGGTAAGGTTTTATTGAAACCTGCTTCTGATGGTACCGGTGTTATTGCTGGTGGTTCTATGCGTGCTGTACTGGAAATAGCTGGTGTACATAATGTGTTAGCTAAATCTCAAGGTTCTTCTAACCCTCACAACGTAGTAAAAGCTACTATTGAAGCGCTTAAGAACTTAAGAGATCCCCGTGTCATTGCAAAAACACGTAAAATTACATTAGAAAAACTATTTAACGGTTAAAACATGGCAAAGGTAAAAGTAACACAGATCAAAAGTATTATCGATCGTCCAAAACGTCAAAAAGATACGATGGTTGCTCTGGGTCTCAGGAGAATTAATCACTCTGTGATTAAAGAAGTTACTCCTCAAATAATGGGTATGATTGCCAAAGTAGCTCACTTAGTGGTTACAGAAACGGCGGTTGACTAAGACAATAACTTACATCAGTTAAAATATCAAGCAATGGAATTACATAGCTTAAAACCAGCAAAAGGTGCTGTAAAAAAAGGGAAGAGAATAGCGAGAGGTCAGGGATCTGGCCGTGGAGGAACTTCTACAAAGGGCCACAAGGGTGCTAAAGCTCGTACTGGTCATAAATTGAAGCGTGGCTTCGAGGGCGGTCAAATGCCTCTTCAGATGCGTTTACCTAAAGTGGGCTTTAAGAATCCTAACAGAGTTGAATATGTTCCTATTAATTTAGATTATATTCAACTAATGGTAGAAAAACATAATCTAACAGACATTAATCTTGATTCTTTAAAAGAGCATGGATTCATCGCTCGTTTAGATAGAGTAAAGGTTCTTGGCAGGGGTGAATTAAAGGCTAAGGTTAATTTATCAGTTCATGCTTGTTCTCCCGCTGCAAAAGAGGCGGTTGAAAAAGCTGGGGGATCTATTGTCCTTGTATAACTAATTATCATGAAACGGTTTATTACAACTTTAAAAAATATTTGGAGTATTACTGAACTCAGAAATCGTATTCTGACTACGTTAATTGTCCTTGTTGTTTATCGCTTTGGAAGCTATATCGTGTTGCCTGGGGTTATCCCTGCCGCTCTCGATGCACAAAACGCAGCGGGGGAAAAGACGAACGATCTTATTGGTTTAATCAACTCATTTACGGGTGGTGCTTTTAAGAATGCCTCTCTTTTGGCTTTAGGTATTATGCCCTACATAACTTCCTCAATTGTTATACAGCTTTTGGGTTTTGCTGTACCATATTTTCAACGTCTTCAACAAAAGGAGGGTGAGTCTGGCAGAAAAAAGCTTAATCAGATTACGCGTCTTTTAACGGTAGTAGTTACTTTGGTACAAGGTAGCGGTTATCTTACTTACATTAGTACTATGGGTGCTATCGATCCAGCTATTCCGAAAGCTATTTTCTGGTTCAGTAATATCATTATATTAGCTGGTGGTACCGTATTATCTATGTGGTTGGGTGAAAGGATTACGGATCGTGGTATTGGTAATGGTGTTTCGTTGCTTATCACCGTAGGTATAATAGCTACTTTACCTTCAGCCCTAGGCTTTGAGTTTCAAGCCCAATTGGAAAATAACGCCTTGTTATTATTTGTTTTGGAAATGGCTTTACTTTTTGTAATTATCATACTTACTATTATGGTGGTTCAGGCAGTTAGACGTATTCAAATCCAGTTTGCAAGGAAAGCAGTGGGTCGGGAAGGTTCATCTCTTCCAAATGCCGGTGCGAGAGATTATATTCCTTTGAAATTAAACGCATCAGGGGTAATGCCAATCATTTTTGCCCAGGCATTAATGTTCTTACCTTCTACAGCCATGCAATTTGCTTCTGCTGAAGCTGCATCATCCAGCAGTTTCCTTATAGCCTTAAATGATTTTGCTTCTGTTGAGTATAATGTTATTTATTTTCTTCTGATTTTTGTTTTCACTTATGTCTATACGGCCTTATTAGTGAATCCACAAAATTATTCTGAGTATCTTAAAAGACAAAATGCGTTTATTCCTGGTGTTAAGCCAGGTGTACCAACTGCAGAATATATTGATAATATTACCAGTAGAATTACCTTGCCAGGAGCGTTATTTCTTGGTTTGATAGCTATTTTACCAGCTTTTGCTGCGGCTTTTGGTGTGAATCGTTCTTTTTCTATCTTCTTTGGCGGAACTTCCCTTTTGATATTGGTAGCGGTTGTGTTAGATACACTAGCTCAAATTGAAAGTTATTTGCTAATGCGTCGGTATGACGGTCTAGTGAAATCGGGTAAAGTACAAGGAAGACAAACTGGAAGTCGTTTGCAAGGTATAGGAAGTGAAATGTAATTTCTGAAGGTTTGTAGAATGACCTGTCATTTATTATGTTGGATAGTAAAAGTATTATCCTTTAATTTGAATAGTTTTTATATCAAGACGAATGGTTCATTATAAAACGGAAGATGAGGTTGTTTTCATCAGGGAAAGTTGCCAGATAGTTTCAGATACACTTGAACACGTGGCTTATTCGCTTAAACCTGGTATTAGTACCAGAAAAATAGATGAAGTAGCTGAATCTTTTATTTTATCAAAGGGTGGTCTTCCAGCTTTTAAGGGCTACAATGGTTTTCCCTCGTCTCTTTGTATATCCGTGAATAATGAAGTTGTTCACGGAATTCCAAAGGGTGATCGGTTCTTAAAGGAAGGTGATTTGGTTTCTATCGATTGTGGGGTTGTTAAAAATGGCTATTTTGGTGATGCTGCTTTTACTTTCCTTTTAGGAGAGGTATCGACAGATAATTTTGACCTTTGTAAAGCCACCTTAACCTCTTTGTATAAGGCAATAGAAGTTTCACGTTGTGGAATGCGAATGGGAGACATTGGGTTTGCTATTCAGTCTTTTATTGAAGGGGAATGTGGTTTTAGTGTGGTTCGTGAACTTGTAGGTCATGGTATTGGTAAACAATTGCATGAAGAACCTGTTGTTTCCAACGTGGGAAAACGGGGATCTGGGCAAAAAATCAAAAGTGGTTTGGTTATTGCCATTGAGCCAATGGTTAATTTTGGTAAGAAAGAAGTGGTTGTTCTCAATGATGGTTGGACGGTTGTGACTAAGGACTCGTCTTACTCCGCTCATTATGAACATACTGTAGCTATTTTTGATGATGGTGTTTTGGTTTTATCAGACCATTCCGGCATTGAAAAGGCTTGTGTTGAAAACCCTTTTTTAACATCAGTCATGGTAGAAAGTTAGTTTTTTTATTATTAACTATCAGATTAACTGATTTTTATTACTAAAATGAGTAAACTGAAATAGATTTTGTTTATCTTCGCACTCCGAAATTCGGTATATGTCTAAAAAAGATTTGATTAAACAAGACGGTATAATAGAGGAGGCTCTCTCAAATGCCATGTTTAGGGTTAGGTTGGAAAACGACCACCAAATAACAGCCACTATCTCTGGAAAAATGCGTATGAACTACATTCGTATTCTTCCTGGTGATAAGGTATCTGTTGAAATGTCACCCTATGATTTGGCACGCGGAAGGATAACCTATCGTTATAAATAATCGTCCTCTGAAACTTTAACGCTATTAAAAGCAAACAAATGAAAGTAAGAACTTCTGTAAAAAAACGATCTGTTGACTGCATTGTGGTCAAACGAAAAGGGAAAGTATACATTATTAATAAGAAAAATCCTAAACTGAAACAAAGACAGGGTTAGTTCCTGTTTGGTTTCCTAAACTATAAACTAAGAAACATGGCTCGAATTGGCGGTGTGGATTTGCCGAGAAATAAACGTGGTGCTATTGCATTAACCTATATTTATGGCATTGGGCGTACAACGGCCCTCAATATTCTTGCGCAAGCTGGCGTTGATGAACATGCTAAGGTTGAAACCTGGTCTGATGATAATATTAGAGAGATTTCTCGTATTGTTTCTACCGAGTTCAAAACTGAAGGTGAACTCCGATCAGAAGTGCAAATGAGTATTAAGCGATTGATGGACATTGCTTGTCTAAGAGGTTTGCGGCATCGTAAAGGTTTACCTGTAAGAGGTCAACGGACACGTACGAATGCCAGAACCCGTAAAGGTAAGCGTAAGACAGTCGCAAACAAAAAGAAGGTAACTAAGTAATTCTATCGTAACTGTCAGTTGACAGTTACATTAAATGTTTTTTGTAAAATGGCAAAAGCAACCAAAAAAAATGTAAAGAAAAGAGTCGTAAAAGTAGAATCGGAAGGTTATGCTTTTATTCAGGCTTCTTTTAATAATATTATCGTCTCTATTACCAATAAGGCTGGCCAAGTTATTTCTTGGGGTTCTGCAGGTAAATCAGGCTTTAAGGGTTCTAAAAAGAATACTCCCTACGCAGCGCAAATTGCTGCAGCCGATGCAGCTAAAGTAGCTCATGATGCTGGTTTAAGAGTGGCTGAAGTTTTCGTTAAAGGTCCTGGTTCTGGGAGAGAAGCAGCTATTCGTGCTTTAGATGGTGCAGGTATCAGAGTTTCTATTATTAAGGACATGACTCCTATTCCTCATAATGGTTGTCGTCCTCCTAAGAGAAGAAGGGTTTAATTCTTAATAGTTAATAATATTCCTTATGGCAAGATATACTGGTCCCCGTACAAAAAAAGCAAGAGCATTTGGCGAGGCAATTTATGGTCCTGATAAATCATTTGAACGTAGAAAATCTCCTCCTGGTCAGCATGGTGCTACAAGAAGGCGTAAACAACGTTCTGATTATGCTGTTCAACTTACTGAAAAGCAAAAAGTTAAATATACTTACGGCCTACTCGAAAGACAGTTCCGTAATTTATTTGAAAAAGCTGCCCGCAAGGCAGGTGTTACTGGTGAAGTGTTACTCCAGTTGTTAGAGTCAAGGCTCGATAATGTTGTTTATCGCTTAGGTATTTCGCCTACGAGAAATGGTGCAAGACAGCTTGTTACGCATAAACATATCCTCGTTAATGGCATTCTGACTAATATTCCTTCTTGCCTACTACGTCCTGGTGATGTCATTACGGTAAGAGGTAAATCACAAAGCCTGGAAATAGTGGCTAATAGTTTAGCTGGTCGTGCCAGTGAGGTTAGAAAGTATCCTTGGTTAGAGGTTAATCCTGATAAATTTCAGGGTACCTTCATTTCTCTACCTGAGCGTAGTCAGATTCCTGAAAAAATTAATGAACAACTCATTGTAGAACTTTATTCCAAATAAGAACATTTTACTGACTTTATTTTTTGTCATTTTTTGTTTTTTTATTCCGACCTATGAGTATTCTAAATTTTCAAAAGCCTGATAAAATTGTTTTGCAAAAATCAAACGATTTTGAAGGTTTATTCGAGTTTAAACCATTAGAACCCGGCTTCGGGCAAACTGTTGGTAACTCCTTACGTCGTGTACTTCTATCTTCCTTAGAGGGTTATGCGATTAGTGCCATTCGTATTGCGGGTGTCGATCATGAGTTTTCAACTATACCTGGTGTTGTTGAAGATGTTGTCGAGATTATCCTTAACATAAAACAGATTAGGTTAAAGAAATTGGTTCCCGAAGACGAGTTCGATGGAGATAAAATTTATATGACCATTTCTGGAAAAAATTCGTTTTCAGCTGGTGATATTGAGGCACACACTAGTCATTTCAAAATCATGAATCCCTCCTTGCTAATCTGTAGCATGGAACCTACGGTTAATCTTGAGTTAGAAATTACTATTACCAAGGGTAGAGGTTATGTGCCGGCAGATGAGTCTATAACTAAAGATTCTCCTATTGGTGTAATACCTGTAGATGCTATCTATACGCCTATTAAAAATGTGTCGTACAAGATTGAAAGTACCAGGGTAGGACAAAGAACAGATTATGAGAAGTTAACGATAGATCTCAAGACGGATGGTACCATTCACCCTGAAGAAGCTATTAAGGAGGCATCCAGAATTATGATTCAACATCTTATGCTTATTACTGATGAGAATATCACCTTTGATGATGCATCAAGTAAGGAGGAAAATATTGTTGATGAGCATATTCTACATATGCGGAAGTTGTTGAAAACTTCTTTAGAAGATCTTGATTTATCTGTTCGTGCTTATAACTGTTTAAAGGCAGCAAAGATTAATACCCTGGCTGAACTTGTTCATTACGATACGCACGAATTATTGAAGTTCAGGAATTTTGGTAAAAAATCACTCGTGGAAATTGAAGAACTTTTGGTTGAAAAGGGTCTCAATTTTGGAATGGATTTAGCCAAATTTAAATTGGATGAAGAATAAATATCATTTAAGAGGTAAGTGCTAGGCTTTATAGGGTGCTTCTTCTTTCTTATTTTTGCATTAACCGAATATTGCGTAAGCCTTAACCAATATTTAGTGATGCGAGGTTAAACTTTTTTTTATGAATCACGGTAATAAACTTAACCATTTAGGCAGGAAATCTGCTCACAGAAAAGCGTTACTTAGAAATCTTACGATTTCTTTGATTATGCACAAAAGAATTACTACAACGGAAGCTAAGGCTAAAGCTCTAAGAGTTTTTGCTGAGCCGCTTTTTACTAAATCTAAAGATGATAGTACTCATAATCGTAGGGTTATCTTTAGTTATTTACAGAATAAAGAGGCATTAATTGAGTTGTTCTCTACCGTTGCCCCTGCGATTGCAAATAGACCAGGTGGTTATTTAAGGGTAGTTAAACTGGGTTTCAGAAAAGGTGACGCTGCTGATATTGCTATTATAGAGTTAGTTGATTTCAATGAAGTCTATAAAATTAAATCTGATGCTGCTAAATCTACTGGAAGAAGAGGTCGTCGTGGAAAGGGTTCCGCAACAGGGACAGGTTCTGATGCCGTTGTAGAAGATGCGGTTATAGAAAGTGATGACACCTCTGAGGTAGAAAATAAAGATTAACTTATCATATATAATTATTAATTAAAGAGGCTATTCATTTTGGATAGCCTCTTTTTACTTTTACCCTTTTTTGTATTAAGTTTTAGTGTTCTTTATTTAAAATATTAGTTTGCATCCTATCATTTATAGCTAATAATACTATATTTGTGAGGTTTTATTGATGTTATATTACTATAATTCATGGAAGAATCTTTTAGTCCCGCAGTTTTACTTCTAGATGACGGAACCTTTTTTAGAGGAAGGTCTGTTGGTGTCAAAGGTATAACCACTGGTGAAATTTGTTTTAATACTGGTATGACCGGGTATCAGGAGATTTTTACTGATCCATCTTACAGTGGTCAGTTAATGGTTACAACGAATGCTCATATAGGTAATTACGGCACCTCGAAGAATGATACGGAATCTAATAAAATTCAGATAGCTGGGTTGATTTGTAAGAATTTCACCGTGCCTTACTCAAGGAATTTAGCGGATAACTCTGTTCAGGGCTATTTTGAAAATGAGTATCTTGTTGGTATTTCCGATGTTGATACGAGAGCCATTGTTAGACATATTCGGAGTAAAGGTGCTATGAATGGTATTATTAGTTCTACTATTTTGGATTTAGACGAGTTAACCATATTGTTGAAGGATGTCCCTTCAATGGATGGTTTGGAACTTGCGTCCAATGTTTCAACTGATAGTCCTTACACAGTTGGTTCTTCCACCGCCCCGCTTAAAGTGGCTGTGTTAGATTTTGGAATTAAAAAGAATATTTTAGACTGTCTAGTTGAAAGAGGTGTATTTGCTAAAGTTTTCCCAGCAAAAACGCCTGTTAATGAATTATTGGATTTCAATCCTGATGGTTATTTTTTATCAAATGGACCTGGTGATCCCGCAGTTATGGATTACGCTATTGAAGCTGTTAAGGAAATTAGAAAGATTGGAAAACCTTTGTTTGGTATTTGTTTAGGTCACCAACTACTCGCTTTATCAGCTGGAATTCCCACTTTTAAAATGCATCATGGACATAGGGGTATTAACCATCCCGTGTTAAATCTTGCAACGGGTAAGTGTGAAATTACCAGCCAGAATCATGGCTTTGGTATCGACCCCTCCGTTGTAAGAGGAAAGTCATCTGAAATTGAAATCACTCATGTGAATTTAAACGATGATAGTATAGAGGGAATCCGTATTATTGGTGAAAAATCATTTTCAGTTCAGTACCATCCTGAAGCCTCTCCCGGGCCTCATGATGCAAGATATTTATTTGATCAATTCGTTCAATTTATGACTGCTTAAATGCAGTCCGTACCTTTAAAATATTTAGTGTAATGAGTGCAATTGTTGATGTTCATGCGAGACAAATACTTGATTCTAGAGGGAATCCGACCATTGAAGTTGAGGTAACTACAGAAAGTGGTTATTTTGGGAGGGCTGCAGTTCCTTCAGGTGCTTCTACGGGTAAACACGAAGCCGTAGAATTAAGAGACAATGACCCTAAAAGTTATCTCGGTAAGGGTGTTAACAAGGCTGTTATAAACGTTAATGAAGCTATTGCGGATGAAATTATTGGCCTTGATGTTTTTGAACAAGTAGCCATCGATGAACAAATGATTCGTCTTGATGGAACAGCAAATAAATCAAGATTAGGTGCAAATGCTATCTTGGGTGTTTCATTGGCTGTTGCAAAGGCTGCCTCCGAAGCAGCTGGTTTACCACTTTACCGTTATTTAGGTGGTGTTAATGCACGTACACTTCCAGTTCCAATGATGAATATTCTTAATGGAGGTTCTCACGCAGATAACAGTATTGATTTTCAGGAATTTATGATTATGCCCGTAGGTGCACCTACTTTTTCAGAGTCTATAAGAATGGGCGCTGAAGTATTTCATCATCTTAAAACAGTCCTGAAAAAGAAAGGATATTCTACCAACGTTGGTGATGAAGGTGGCTTTGCACCGAATATTAAATCAAATGAGGAGGCCATAGAAACTGTATTAACTGCCATTGAAGCAGCAGGCTACAAGGCTGGTGAAGATATCTTTATTGCGATGGATGCTGCAGCTTCTGAGTTTTATCTGGAAGAAGAAGGTCTTTATCATTTTAAGAAGTCATCAGGAAAAAAGCTTTCCTCAGATGAGATGATTGGCTATTGGGAGTCTTGGGTTAATAAATATCCTATTTGTTCCATTGAAGATGGTCTTGCAGAAGATGATTGGGCTACATGGAGCAAATTAACTCAAGCTCTTGGTAACAGGGTTCAGTTAGTCGGTGACGATTTATTCGTAACTAATACCCTTCGTTTGCAACGGGGCATTGATGAAAAATCTGCTAACTCTATTTTAATAAAAGTTAATCAAATAGGGTCTTTAACAGAAACAATCAATGCAGTAAATCTAGCCAATAGGAATGGTTTTACCGCAGTGATGAGTCATAGATCTGGAGAAACGGAAGATACAACGATTGCGGATTTAGCCGTTGCTCTTAATACAGGTCAAATTAAAACGGGTTCAATGTCCCGTTCTGATAGGGTAGCAAAGTATAATCAGCTGCTACGTATCGAAGAAGAACTTGGTCCCATTGCTATATTTCCAGGTCGTTCCATACTCAAAAGTTAAATCATTTATCAATGGCTCACTCAAGGTTTTTCATTAAAAGGTTGCTTCCTAAACCTCTTCAAAACAAGTATATCTTCACTGCTTTCGTATTTGTTTCCTGGCTTTTCATTTTCGATAAGCATAATTTTTTTGAACAGTGGCGTTTAAACAAAAGTATTCATCAACTTAGAAACGATAAAGAAAATTTTGCAAATAAAATTACCGAAGCAAAAAGAGAAAGTGTATTGTTGAAGAAGAATGGGGAGGCCATCGCTCGCGAAAAGTACTTTATGAGTAAAAAGGGAGAGGACGTATTTATTATTAGTGAAGAGTAGGTTTACATTTTATCGCTTTTAAATATAATTGAACACATGGCTGTTTTGGTAAATAAAGACTCTAGGATTATTGTTCAGGGTTTTACAGGTAAAGAGGGTACTTTTCATGCCGAACAAATGATAGCTTATGGCACTCAGGTTGTTGGTGGAGTAACCCCGGGTAAGGGAGGTTCTTATCATTTAGATAAACCGGTTTTCAATACAGTGGCTGACGCAGTGTCATTGGCGCACGCTGATACTACGGTTATTTTTGTTCCACCGCCCTTCGCTGCCGATGCTATAATGGAAGCTGCAGAGGCAGGTATCAAAGTAATTATTTGTATTACTGAAGGTATTCCAGTACAAGATATGGTTAAGGTTAAAGCCTATATTTCAAATTTTGACTGCCGTTTAATAGGTCCAAATTGCCCTGGTGTCATTACGCCTGATGAAGCAAAATGTGGAATTATGCCAGGTTTTATTCATAAAAAAGGTAAAATTGGTATCGTTTCCCGCTCAGGAACGCTAACCTACGAAGCGGTTGATCAAGTTACAAAGGCGGGTATGGGTCAATCTACCTGTATAGGTATAGGAGGTGATCCTATTGTTGGAACAACTACCAAGGAAGCCGTAGAACTTCTTATGAATGATCCAGAAACGGAAGGGATTATTATGATTGGTGAAATTGGTGGTGGCATGGAAGCTGAAGCTGCTTATTACATCAAAGAACATGGTACCAAACCTGTTGTTGGATTTATTGCAGGTCAAACTGCACCAAAAGGTAGAAAAATGGGGCATGCCGGTGCGATAATCGGTGGCGCTGAAGATACCGCTGAAGCAAAAATGGCTATCATGAGAGAATGTGGTATTCATGTTGTTTCTTCTCCCGCAGAAATTGGTGTAACAATGAAAAGAGTTTTGAATAAATAAATTTTGCCTAAATTTTTTAGGTGCTGCCTCCAAACATCGGATTATTCCTTGTTTGGAGGTTTTTTCTTTTTCCTGAAGGATTGTTTAATGTCTTATAACCATTTAAGAATAGTTCCTTACTTTAACGGCTCGGTTGATTGTTTTTTGAACATTTATTTATTATATATTCCATTAATAATGCATAATTTTTGTTCGTAATATCTTTAATTTGTCTAACCTAAAGGTACAATTTCAATGTAGTCAATAAAGAAACAGATGAAACTTATTAAAAGTATGTATGAACAGGTTTTGGGTATATTCGCTTTAAACATTTTAATATAAATCTTTGCCTAAGAATATCGAGTAATATCTTTACAATGGAATTTACACTGCTGAATTTTTCCTTATTGGGAAATATATATAAATAGAGCCTTTAATCCGAAACTTTAGTTATTAACGAAGTCACTGAGTAAATAATCATTTTCTAAGCGTACTTGTTTGCTTTTTATCTTTTAAAGGGGAGAGCTCCAACGGCCTCTCCTATGATACGACCTTGTTTGAGTCCAAAATAAATTCCGTCACGAAAATGTATGCCACCGTATAATCTGGAAATGGCTGCTTCCTCTGCATAGTCATAAAAAGAGGCGTATGTACGTGGAGTTCCAATGATGTCATTGCGCATTTCATGGGTACGATCTATAAAGGAATATCTGTATCCGAATAGGTCACTTAGAACTTGGGCTGTGGCACTGCTCTGGACAGAATGCCCCGATGAATATTCAGGAAAGGGAGGCGTTGTCAATATGGGGGTCCAGGTTGGATCTATAACTTCTCGAATATAAGTAATAGGACGTAAAAGATTAAATTCATATTTTGATTTCCAACAAGAAATAAACGCGTCAGCAACGGCAATACTAACCTTACAGTATGTTTCAGCAGCGAGTGCCAGGGATGCATTTTCTTTCGTCAGTATTTGAGAAGCTATGTTTATACTATGCCCAGGAGGAGTGCCTCCAATACCCGGATCATCACTCCAGAAATGAGCAATTATCTCTTGGTCTTTGTTTAGTGTGCTGGTAACGGTGTACACTTCTAATGCCTGGGAATAAAAGGGAGAGGTTTTCGATGTGGAGTAGGTAAGGGGTGCTAACGTTTGAGATCGATTAATGATTCCACTTACAAATTCTCTGTTTAAACCCCAATACGGTTGCAAGGCACGTTGAAAAGATGGTGCCGTAGGTACCCATTTTCCAGGGCCGGTGGGCGCAGTGTAGTTTGCAGGGAAATTTTTATTATATCCCTCATGTCCTCCATCTATAACAGACCAGGCAAAAATAGCCTCCCCTACTGATTGGCCAAATACTTTTGACCTGTTTAGTGTCTCTATATCGGCAAACGAACTAAATGTTTCCACCATCTGCTTTTCTAGCTGATTAACACCTTCTAGTTGGGCATTTGGCATGTTTGCATATAAATTTCTAGCTATATGTGCCATGGCAGCATTGGCACAAGCCGGCCAATAATAGTTTTGTCCTAAAATAGGTTTAGGCATCTGGGGTAAACCATTTAGTTTAGTACCCAAAGATTGATGGGTAGGAATGCCTGGTACAACAGATTCATATAGGGCAACACCCGCATAGCCAAAAGCTCTTGCAGCTACAGGAGGGGTAAAACCTGGGCATGCTTTTGTTAATGCATAAAATTGTTCAAACCATTTGGTGGCAACGGTAAGTGGTTGTTGTTCGGCTGTCTGCGGCGTCTTAAATTCTGGGTCTTTTTGACAACTTGAAATAACGATAAATAGTAAAACTATTAAGATAGTGCTAATATTTAATTTTTTGATTATCAATTTAAAATGCATAGAAAAATAATTTATGAGATTTTTGCGAATATAGGATTTTTATTTTTAAAAAGGAAATATTTAAAATAAAAGTATTAGCTAAAGATTTTAGTGAGTTAGGATTCTAATAATTTATTTTTAAGAATACAAAAGATAATGTTTAAACTATAATTTATTTAGGTGTTAATTCGTGCTGGTTTGTAACGTAATAAGTTAAAGCAAATTAAAATATATCACCTGATAAAATTTAATTCCGGTAAGTAAATAGGAAACTAGTTGTTAACTCTATAAACAGTTTAAATTGTCCAGGGTGAAGAATGTTTTTTAAGGTAATTATTTGTTTCTTTATTTCATAAAGCTTGTTTAATAAGGTCTGTACTTTTTGGGTAAGGATTTTGCTACGCCTCCCACTTTCATAAATGGTCCTTTTTAATTCATTGTAAAGTACTCTGATACAATTTAAACGCCTTCAATTTATTTTACTATTACATTGGTTATTCTAAAAAAGAACTAATCAATGCTTCAATTTGTATGCAAATTTTATTCTAAGGTGGTGATTTTTATCTCAACCTTCCGGTTTAATGGTTTCGGTCGGTCATCTTTTATTTCACCATGACCTTTCATTGAAATTCTACTAATTTCAACCCCCTTTTCCAATAATAACAAGGAAACAACCTTCGCTCTTTTTTCCGATAAATCTAAGTTGTATTTAAAGTCGCCCACGTCGTCAGCATAGCCGTTTATCTCCACCCTTTGTATGAATTTTGAGGGTATTCCCGCGATGTAACTCTCTAACTTCTCTTTTTCACCCATTTCCAGGATGTCACTATCAAACTGAAAATACAAAGAATGATAATATCTTTTTAATTCTTTGAAGCGATTACTACTCAAAGGGGGAGCGGTATCTATAGGTTCTGGTTTCACTACCTCTGGAAGGGGCAACTCTATTGGAACAAGCAAAATTTTCAATGGGTAGAATTTTCTGTTATTCCATTCTGGTATGTCCTTTATTATGGTCTGACTATGATATCCCGGATGAGTAATGATAAGTGGTAATGACGTATTTGCTGGAACACATAGAAAAAACCTGCCTTGATTATCTACTTGTACGAGAGGGAATGATGTTGAATTTATAGTGCCCGTAACAGGCTTTCCCGTTAAAGAATCTTTAATGCTTCCATAAACGTAAGTGATTAAATCTCCTCTTAATTGACTCTGCAGGTTTACTTTGTAAATATCCATACCTCCAAATCCATCAGGTCTGTCCGAGGCAAAATAGCCAGAAAGTCCGTCCGCTGTAAGGACAAATCCTAAATCTTCAAAAGGACTATTTATTTGGGGGCCCAGATTAAAGGCATTGCTCCATCCTCTATATTTATCAAAAGAGCTCATAAAAATATCCTGACCACCGAAGCCAATATGTCCTGTTGATGAAAAAAACAGCCGATTTCCATCATTGCTAATAAATGGAGATTCTTCATCTTTGTCCGTATTTATGGGTGCACCCAGATTAGAGGGATTACTCCATGTTCCATCTTTCTGCTTTACCGATACCCAAATATCAGTACCACCTAGTCCACCAGGTCTGTTACTGGCAAAATACAAAACGCGGCCATCGCAGGAAATACAGGCCTGACTTTCCCAACTGTCAGAATTAGGATGATCTACTATAGCCTTTACTTCTCTGACTTGTCCGTTTTCTATTTGTCCTGTCCAGATGTCACAAGGCCCCTTAATTTCTGGGCGATTACAAGCCGTAAAATATAGGGTTCGGCCGTCTCTTACCAGTGTGCTCATGCCCTCATTGAAAATAGTATTTATTTGATTATCAAAAGGCGAACCATTCCCCCACTGGTTGTCTTCATTATTAGTGGCAATAAATAAATCTTCATCCTTATTTTCATTTTTCCTTTTTGTGTAAAGCAAAATGAATTGATCATTGGTTATAAATGGAAAATATTCATCTGCAGTAGTATTTATTGAACTGCCCAGATTTATTACGTTCGATTGTGTGGCCAAATGTGAACTATCCAGAGCCATTCTACATGCTTGAAAAGTAATTGGTAATTTTTTTAAGGTTTCCCGTTCTAAAATTTCCTCTTTTTCACCATTGACAGTAAATTGGATTAGCGGTAATCCTTGTAATCTTTCAAACTGTTCAAAGTAACTTATAGCTCTCTTGTAGTTCCCCTCTTTATAATAGAGTTCTCCTATTTGATAGTATAGTAAACGTGAAAACTGAGGAGCTTTTTCAATAATGGAGGCATACATTTGCCTTGCTGCGTACCAGTCGTTCAGGCCTTCATAGCCAAGACCGATACCCCTCTCTGCCGCGACTAGATCGGGTTGTAATTTTATGGCTAATTTAAAGTACTGAATGGCTGTTTTGTATTTATTTTTCAGTAAGGCATCTTCTCCTTTCCGATAGAGGGAAACGGCTTTCTGACTGTCACTCGTTGGTTGTCCGTGGAGTAGGGAAAATTGTAAGAATGTGTAGAAAAAGATCAAAAAAAATAACCTCATAGTCTATATTTTCTTCCCGCAATCAAGTTTTTTCTAATTCAGAAAATAGGCAGCTGCGGCCAGTGCACTATTTTTACCTGGACATTCCAATCGAGCAACGCGTTTAAATGTTCGGTAATCTATTAAATATTCGCCATCTAACTTACCGATTTTTTTGAAATCTGAATATCTGATGATAAATCCACCTTCAAATTTCAATTGTTTTTTATAAGTGTTGTAGGCCAATAAAAATGGGCCGTCAATCTTATAAATTCTCCTGAAAGTGTCATAAGTTTGCACGAAATCACCGTCCACTCTAAGTACATTTTTGAAGGTGCTGTAGTCTTTTATGTTACATTGAGCCTTCCCAATTGAGAAGGTGATAACCAGCATGAAAAATGAAATAAATATTTTATTCGATTGCATATTTTAATTTTTAATCAGGTTAAATATAAGGTAAATTATGATTATTTGAAAGGTTTGCCTATATTTCAGAAGTAATGATTTAAAAAAAAATGACATGCAACTGAACAAAAACCAAAAGTCTCTCGTAAATAAGGTCATTGAGGGATGGGAAAAAGCAGATTTGATTGATGTTGATACGGCAAATAAATTAAAAGCATTTGATACCGTTCAGGAAATTGACTGGGCTAAAGTGTCAAAATATTCTTTTTGGCTGGCTATTGCTTCTATTGTTATTGCCATCGGTACTTTATTCGCTGATAAATGGATTATTTCTCTAATAACGTATATTTTTGAGGCTCCAAAAATTGTTTTGAGTATTCTCTTTGCTATTTTATCTGCGGTAACTTTCTATTTTGGCTGGGTATTTGAAAATAAAAATCCACAAAAATCTTTCTCCATTGCCTTTATACAGTTACTCGGAGCTGTTTTTCTAAGTTTTTCATTCATTTATCTACTTGAGATTTTTGATAAAAATCAATTTGAGTTTACTACCATTCTAGCGGTGAGTACATTGAGTTATGCTTTGTTAGGTTTTTCATTTCGTTCTGTTCCCTTGTGGATTTTAGCGCTGTTCTCTTTGGTGGCCTGTTATGTTTCTTTTACGGAAGAATGGACCAGCAATGGAAATTACTTTCTGGGAATGAATTTCCCACTCAGGATTACCGTTTTGGCCTTCATGCTATATATCGCTACCAGTCTGTTGAAAAATAATAAAGCACTGCAGCTTTTTATCCCTTCCTCGCAATTATTTAGCCTCCTTTTGTTGTTTTTTTTCCTATGGATTTTATCTATTTCCGGGAATGTTCCCAATGTTGAGCATTGGGAAAAAACGCAACAATTCAGTAGGATTTTTTGGGGTGTTTTTGCTATGATTGTTTGTCTGTTCGCAATATATAGAGGATTCAAATCGCAGGATAATAAATTACAACTCATTGGGTTTTTGTTCTTTTTGCTGAATATGTACACCCGTTATTTTGAATATTTCTGGAATGCAATGCATAAAGCCTTGTTTTTTGCCCTTATGGGTATTTCATTTTGGTTCATAGGGACAAAAGCGGAAAAGTACTGGAGACAGAAAATAAAGCCATTGGAACAAGGAGATTAACGACTAGATATTTGTATAGTTTCACCTCTATATATTATATTTTATAAATATATATAAATTTCAATATTACTTTGTTTAAGCATAATTGATTTGCTGACAAAAGTAATAGTGATATGGTTAAAAGACAAAAATTTTCAAAAGCAGAAAAGGAAGATATATGGTTAGAATTTTTACAAAGGGTGTATTTTTCTAAATCATTTACTTCAACAAATTTCAATACGATTGATTTTTCTAAAGTTATAGGAATTCCTTCGGGAAATCTGATAGTCCAATTAAGGGAAAATCTGGGCCTTAGTTTTATCAAATGTAAGATTGCCTTGCGTATCTACTATGCCATACAGTGTATAAATGAAGGATATTTAACCTTACATACTGTGGAAGGATTGGCAAATGAATGCGGTTTTACCAGCAGAAGTCGTTTTTCTGTGGTCTTTAAAGCTGTTACCGACTTTACTCCAAAGGAATATGCGGAACATCCAAAACATACTTTACCCAAATGGATGGATTTGATAGCCAAATGCCAGGCACTTTCGGTTTAAATAACCATTTATTATTTCCAGTAAGGTGGAGCATAATTTTGCTTCACCTTTTTTATTTTATTCGGATAAAAAGTATATTTGGAATATGAAAATATACAGAACCACAAAAGGCATTGTAATTAATCATCAGGATGAATTTTACAAAGTAGAAGATTTGGATTGGGATTCTTTGGTGAATAGAGATGATTTGTACTCATTTGTTAGAAGTAGGATATCGGGAATGACTACTTTCTCAGTTTCCGAATTTTGGGAAAATGAATGGCGGGCACCTATTCATCATCAGGAAATCTGGGCAGCTGGAGTTACCTATTTAAGAAGTCGGGAGGCAAGAATGGAGGAATCAAAAACCAGTGGTGCAGCTGACTTTTATGCTAAAGTATATGAGGCGAATCGTCCTGAATTATTTTTTAAATCTACAGCAGAAAGATGTGCCGGTCCCAATGATACCCTTCATATTCGGCGAGATAGTCATTGGAATGTTCCCGAGCCAGAATTAACATTATTTGCCAGCAGTTCAGGGAAAATTATTGGTTATACCATTGGAAATGATATGAGTTCAAGAGATATTGAGGGTGAAAATCCTCTATATCTGCCTCAAGCCAAAAGTTATGACTTTTCTGCAGCCATAGGCCCTTGTTTGTATGTTCCTGAATCACCTATTGCATCGGATACTGTCATTAAAATGAATATTGAGAGAGCCGGAGTCATTGCTTTTGAAGGTCAAATTTCAATAGATAGAATGAAAAGAAAGCACCAGGAATTAGTGGATTTTCTTTTTAGAGAAATGAGCTTTTCAAAAGGTGTATATTTGATGACGGGAACGTGTCTTGTTCCTGATAACGATTTTACCCTTTTAGTTGGTGATATAGTATCTATTGAAATAGAACCCATTGGGATATTGAAAAATACCGTGGGGGTTAAAAAATAAATCATGAATTTGCAGGGTAACCAATTTATAGGCTTTTCTCCTTCTGGAGCAGGCCAGCAGGCATTTCAAGCTATAAATCCGGTAAATGGGGAAAAGCTAGTGCCTTTTTTTAAGGAGGCAACCGATGAAGAAATCGCTTTAGCAGGTGAAAAGGCGTCGAATGCTTTTCAGCAGTATCGATTAACATCTGGTGCTGAAAAAGCACATTTTCTTACACTGATTGCGGAACATATTGAAAAATTGGGCGATGATTTACTTCAACGATGTCACCTTGAAACAGGTTTGCCTTTGGCAAGAATTACGGGAGAACGGGGAAGAACAGTAGGGCAGCTTAAACTTTTTGCCGCCCTTTTAAAAGAAGGCTCTTGGGTAAATGCAAGTATCGATTTGGCCCAATCAGACAGGCAGCCTTTGCCTAAACCTGATATTCGCTCTATGCAAACGGCTTTAGGGCCAGTGGCAGTTTTTGGTGCCAGTAATTTCCCTCTGGCTTTTTCTGTGGCAGGTGGTGATACCGTTTCTGCTTTAGCAGCAGGGTGCCCGGTTATAGTTAAAGCCCATCCCGCTCATCCGGGAACCTGTGAAATGATTGCAATGGCAATTATTAATGCCGCCCGGGAAGCAAATATGCCTGATGGCGTGTTTTCAATGGTCCATGGCGGTCCAGCAGTGGGAATGACTCTGGTTAATCTAAGCGATATTAAAGCCATAGGTTTTACAGGCTCTCACGCGGCGGGCTTGGCTATTTTTAAGGCAGCTATGAAAAGAGAAGAGCCCATTCCTGTGTATGCGGAAATGGGTAGCGTGAATCCGGTTTTTGTTTTTTCAGAAGCTCTGGAACATCATACTGATCGTCTGGCAGAGGGTTTTGTGCAGGCAGTAAATCTTGGGGTAGGTCAATTTTGTACTAATCCCGGCGTATTAATCATTGAAGAAGGGGAAAACTGTTCTCCTTTTATAGAGAAAATTAAATCAATATTTAGCCAGATTCCTGGCGGTAGCATGCTAACGGAAGGAATTAAAAATCAATTTGATAAAGCCATTGAAGCGGCAAAAGCTGATGATGATATTGAGGTGATTACCCTTGGGCAGCCAGCAACGACCTTTACGGGGGTTACACCCACTTTATTAACCGTAAAGGCCGACGCCATCTTACATTCAAATTTTCAGATTGAAGAAATATTTGGCCCCTCAAGTATAATCATAGTAGCTAAGGATGTTTCGCAAATGGAAAAATTAGCGTACTTTTTTTCGGGGCATTTAACCGCTTCTTTGTTCGGATTAAATGCCGGAAAGCCTGATCAGGTGAGGTTGGTAAATGTCTTAACCCAAAAAGTGGGTAGATTGATTGTTGATGGTTTTCCTACGGGCGTCGAAGTTTGTCATTCAATGGTACATGGCGGGCCTTTTCCCTCAACTACTTTCGCAGGTAGTACTTCCGTTGGTACCTTAGCTATCTATCGTTTTACAAGGCCATTATGCTTTCAAGGTTTCCCACATAATTTGCTGCCTGATGAACTCAAAGACGATAATCCATTGGGAATAATGAGAAAGATAGATGGGAAATATGGTGTTTAGTTCAATAAAATGTGGCATTCTATAATAATTTAAAAATTATAATCAACTTTATTTAATTTTTTATAAACTAACTTGATTGTGTGTTGAAATTTTACAGTAATTTGTAAAAAAGTATTTCTTTGATTTTAAAAAGCTAATAAGGATTAAGAAAATATCTAGCTATTTTCAGTGGGTACTTTTTGTACAATGTAAAATAGTCGCAAAACTCAAGGTTAAAAAATGATATATTACCATTATTCAGATGACGAAAAATTGTGGAATGATTTCAGATCAGGAAGCAAAGAGGCATTTGAATATTTGTATCGCAACTACGTAAGCATTTTATATAATTATGGATTCAAAATTTGTCAGGACAAGATGCTGACAAAAGATGCTATTCATGAGGTTTTTCTGTCCCTCCTCACCAAATACGATAAAGTAAACATTACCTGTGCTATTAAGCTTTATCTCTTCAAGTCTTTAAGAATAGAAATTTTTAAAAAGCTAAAAGCTGAACAGCGATTTGCCGACATATTGTTGGTTGATGCAGATTTCAGTATGGAGTATTCTGCAGAGGAAAAGATGATTGAAGACGAGATAACGATGATTCGCATAAGAGAGTTGGCGCAAGTTATAGAGGTTTTACCACGTCGTCAGAAGGAGTGTATATATCTAAGATTTTACGAAGGAATGACTTATCAGGAAATTTCAGACATTATGGACATCGAGGTAGGGTCAGTATATAAAATGTTATACAAAGCTATAGAAAAACTATATGAAAATCTGGCAATGAAAAATGGTAATCTTTTTTTGTGATTGCATTGATCTTTAAAAATAGGCCAGTAATAAAATTATTTTAAAATTAGTTCTTGAAAAAAGGGATAAATATGGTATTTAATTTCATTAGATATAAGTAGACTATTTTTTTATTTTATAAATCAGTTACAATGCATAGATTTTACAAAATGTTTGTTTTGATTATTTTAGTGGCTAGTGGAAGTCCGTTAATTAGCCAATCTACTTTATTGAATCCTATCAGCACTCTGGTCGATAAGTCAAAGGAGGGTAATAAACTTCCTGTGATTATTGACAATGCTGGTAACACTAGAGGTGCGGGTTTCAATGGTGAAAATATTTTTGTTGCGACACGTACAGGGGGGAATATCATTTACTATTGGGATGTAGCCAAACCTGATCTTGATCCAAAAACGATGAATACGACGGGGGTAACTGGCGGTCTGTTTGCCGTTTCCGATCTTACGGTAGTTGGTAAAAAAGTATTTTTGAGTAATATGGTAAACGCAACAGGGAATATTTTTAAACTTTATGGATGGTTAAACAAAGAGGCCACACCTAGAGTCCTGCTTGAGTTTCCCGCTCCGGCAACCAATGTAAGACTTGGCGACGCAATTACCGTATTGGGAGATCCAGCTACTGATGCCCTTTTTGTTGCCTCGGGATGGGGAACGAAAAATTTCTATATTTGGAAAATGAAGGGAGATACCATTTCAGAAAAATCTCCTCAAATTGTTACCTTAGATAGCGTGGTCAATGTAAATTTTGCCAGAATGACCAAAGTACCCAAAAGTGATATGTATCTGGCAAGCGGGCCTACCATGGGTATGGCTCTTCTCGATAAAGACTTCAAGGTGCTGGAATGGGTAAAGCCGGGTGTTTATTTTCCAAGTTGGCCTATGTATGCTCAGATTATATTTTACAAAGATAAAAGACTATTGGCCTATCAACACGTAAAAACAAGTCCAATAGAAAATTTTCAATATTTTATGGACATAAGTGCTGATTCTACTACACTTAGTGCCATTAAAAATATAGGTAAAAAGCCAGCGGTGGAAAGGCTCATCCACTCTCTCAATATCGGAAATGTTTCCAATGGAAATGCGAGTGTAAGTGTAGATATTTTACAAAATGAGGCGGGGCATCTACTTTCCTTTGTTTATTCTGCTGGGAATGGCTTTATACTTCAAAAATTTGGAGATATTGCGTCAAATACTGCAGAGCTTAATTTTTCTGCATTTAAAATGTACCCCAATCCAGCCTCTGACGTACTCAATATTCAGTCCGAGAATAACATAAAAAGAGTTGTTTTAATCGATGTAAATGCCCGTATAGTTCGCTCGATGTCTGTCGAAAATACGCAATTAATGATGGATGTAAGTGTTTTTAAAGAGGGTTTGTACTTACTTTCAGTAGAGACGGCTAAAGGTGTTTACACCCAAAAACTGCTTATTCAAAAGTAATTGCTCTACTGATTTAGCCTTTAAGTGTATTTCATGAATCAATCATTGTTCAATAAATACAAATCGTTTTCCTCAAAAGACTTTGCGGCTGATAACGATTTCGTAAGGTATGTTTGTCATCCCACTGAAGCGGAAAGCCTTTTTTGGGAAGCGTTTTGTTATGTTTTTCCTGAAAAAAGCAGGGACGTCAGAGAAGCAATGTTGCTTATTCAGGCATTACAACCTGATCACTCTGAGATGTTTCCCTCTGAGGTTGAATCGTTATGGAATACCTTGTCAACGAAACAGAATGAATTTTTTTCAAGTCGGCGGGTTGAAAATAAAGTTCAACCTGCCCACGTTAAAAAGGCTTTTTTAATGACTGCTGTCGTATTGTTAAGCTGTCTGTCTGGTGCTTTGTTGGACCATTTTTTGAGAAAGGAAGACATATATGAATACAAAACTGGTTTTGAGCAGGTGGCTACCGTCTTTCTCCCTGACAGCAGTAAGGTCATTCTCAATGCCAACTCATCTATTAAAATGTGGACCTCAGGCTGGTTGAAAAAAAAGAGAGAAATGACGTTGACGGGAGAAGCTAATTTTAATATTAAAAAACTATCATCGTCCGGTAGGTATCATAAATTGTTGGTACATACTAATTCTGGAACCATTGAAGTCACAGGGACTATTTTTAACATATTTTCCAGAGGAAGTAAAACGAAAGTCTATCTCAAAGAAGGGGGCATTAAACTGAATGATTTACCCGACCTCCCCGTTATGTTTATGCACCCCGGAGATTTTATACAGTATGATGTCCTGGATAAAACTATTTCAAAAAATAAGGTGGCACCGGAAAAGATTGATTCCTGGACCATAAATAAAGTTGTTTTTGATAAAACGCCTTTTTCTGATGTCTTAAGTCACCTAAAGGATATACATGGCTTACATGCCGTTTTGAAAAATAAATCTTTGTTGGACAAGTCATTTACTGGCATCTTGCCCGCCGATGATCGCGACTTGTTAATCAAAGCACTGGAAGAAGCCTTTGATATCAATATGTCAATAAAGGAAAATACACTTTTAATTACACTTAAATAACCTCAGAATATGACAAAAAACAAGTTCATTATCCCTTTACTTTTTCTTTTGTCTTTTGGTTATTCTGCGTTTTCTCAGGAATTAAGAGATGTTAAAAAGGCATTAAGAGAAATTCAGGATAAATACGATATACAATTTATTTATGATGATGCTTTAGTTGTCGGCTTAAAAGTAGGTGCTTATTCCAATTGGGAGGAGAAACTTGAGGTGAAATTGGATAGAATTTTAAAGCCGATTAAACTTACGTATTCTAAAATAAGCCAACAACATTATGTGATTAAATCCTCTCCGCCAGCCGATGAAAAACAAGAGGTCAATGCCAGCGTGAATTCCTCAAAACCTTTTCCTCTTGCGAAAATCACAAAGGTTAAGAACGTTTTTGGCTACGTTACAGATGAAAATGGTATGCCAGCCGTAGGCGTAACAGTTATGGTTAAATCGTCGGGAATGGGAACCATTACTGACGAGATGGGGAAGTATGATATAGAAATTTCAGACAATGGCGTATTGGTTTTTTCTTACGTAGGGTATAAATCTGTGGAAATTTCTGTAGCTGGAAAATCTAAAATCGATCTTATTCTTGAAATTGAAAGTACTCAAATTGATGAAATTGTCGTAGTTGCCTACGGTGTTCAAAAACGTGCTCATCTGACGGGGTCCGTAGCTACATTAAGTAGTCGGGAACTTTCACAAAAACCAGTGGATAATCTGACGACCATGCTTTCAGGTAGATTGCCAGGCGTTATTGCAAGACAGCAAAGTGGGGTGCCTGGAGAAAATTCTGCTAAATTTTTTATTAGGGGCAGGAGTTCGCCAACGGGTTCAGGTGCACCTTTGATTATCGTAGATGGCGTAGAAAGACCATTTGATAATCTTGATCCAAATGAAATTGAAACCATTTCTATTTTGAAGGATGCAGCTTCTGCTGCTATGTATGGCGTAAGAGCTGCCAATGGCGTAGTTATGGTGACTACAAAATCTGGTAAGAAAAGTGAAAAAATCAATCTTAGCTTTACCAGTACTTACAGCATTTCTAAAAATACTGCTTTCCCCGCTTATCCTAACGGTCCGGATTATGCTTTATGGCACAATAAAGCCAGGCAGTTGGATGGTCTTGCTGTCGATTATTCTCCCTCCGATATAGATAAAATACAGAATGGAGACCCTGATGGTATTTTGGGGAACACAGAATGGACGAAACTGATTTTTGAACCCTTTGCGCCACAGTCCTATCAAAATCTGAATATTAATGGGGGCAGTAATAAATTAAAATTCTTTAATAACGTTGCTCGTCTGCATCAGGATGGAATTATTAAAGGCGTATCTTTTGACAGAATTAACCTTAGGTCCAACGTTGAATATGAGGTGAATGCCAATTTTAGCGTTGCTTTAAATATTGCAGGCAGGGTAGAAGAAAGAAAACAGCCGGGAACATCACCAGGTTCTCAAGATATAACGATTGATAATTATAAGAATGTTATTTTCTATTCCATTTTGGCCAGACCCACCTCTCTACCTAATTTGCCCGATGGCACGCCTCTTGGATGGGGAAACCCTTTAGTGGCCAGGGATCAGTCGGGATTCTATAACCAGAAACGGAAAATTTTTCAAAGTACAGCAAGTTTTATTTATAAACTGCCAGCTATTCCAGGACTAAATTTAAAAGCTAATCTATCATACGATTACGAAAATAGTTTGACTAAACATTTTCGCACCCCACAACGGTTGGCT
This sequence comes from Bacteroidota bacterium, assembly GCA_014190515.1. Lineage (GTDB taxonomy): Bacteria > Bacteroidota > Bacteroidia > Chitinophagales > Saprospiraceae > BJGN01. The sequence continues at coordinate 730 of BJGN01000015.1, read as the reverse complement.
ACCTGGGAATATGCCAAAAGGGAACTGGTGTATTTTGACCGTCTGATGTCAAAGGATATTGCAAGTAATAAAAACGAATTATCACAGGGATTTAATGATTACCATAGAATAACCACTCAATTATCGGCAGATTATCAAAAAACCTGGGGTAAAAGTGTGCTCAATGCCTTAGTTCTTTTTGAGGAGCAGAGTACAAAAACATCTACTTTTGGTGTAAGTGGTCAGGATTTGCCTCTAACAGCTTTACCTGAATTGAATTTCGCTACGGAATATATTACGAATAGTTTGTATGGAAGTAGGGGTCAAAGGGGAACACGCGGCGTAGTGTCCAGGGTTGGTTATGTGTTGAATGACAAATACATGGCTGAATTTACAGGAAGGGCTGACTGGTCGTCCAGGTTTGCTAAGGGTAATCGGCTGGGTATTTTTCCCGCAGTGTCTTTAGGATGGAACTTAGATAAGGAAAATTTTTTCCAACAACTTTTTCCAATCGTCTCTAGATTAAAACTTAGGGCATCGGCTGGCCTTTTGGGGAATGATGATATCGGTGGATTTCGATTCTTAAAGCAATTTAATCTGTCAACGCAACCACAAGTCATTTTTGGTGATAATGCTTATCTCGATCTTTTGACGGGCGCTGTTCCTAGTTATGATATTACCTGGGAAAAAACGGTGACTTATAATGGTGGTTTTGAAGCAGAAATTTTAGACGGTCTGTTTTCCCTTGAAT
>BJGN01000014.1 GCA_014190515.1 Bacteroidota bacterium | reverse complement strand
CTTGGTTAATCTTGATTTCCTCCTAGAAATATGTCCTTCAACCACAAAATGATCGATGAGCGGAGCAAATACATTCATAAAAAGAATAGCAAGCATCCAACCTTCCGGATAGGCAGGATTTAACACACGGATAACTAAGCCTATTGCACCAATAAAAAACCCGTAAATTAGTTTACCTCTATCGGTGGCCGCTGCGGTCACAGGATCTGTTGCCATGAATGCCATAGCAAAAAGAAAACTTCCCATTGAAAAGTGATAATACCAAGGCACATTCATTGCTGGAGTAGCATCCCACATATTTAAAAGGATACCTGTTACCACTAAACCCAAAACCATAGACACCATTATTCTCCAGGAGGCAATACCTAAATATAGGAGTAAACCAGCACCCATTAAGACAAATAACTTATGCGTTTCTCCCACAGATCCCGGGATATTTCCCCAGAACATTTGTTCTGGAGTAAAACGAGCTGTAACAGCTTCCCATCCACCTTTAGCTGCTAAACTAAGAGGAGTTGCACCACTATATCCATCTACGACAGCTAATCCATTTTGATAGGTAGCCCATCCAAATGATTCGAAAACAGGATTCAATACACCTGTGACAATAAAATTATAACTTGCTGTCCATACACCATCTACTTTTTCTAAACCAGCCACCCAAACGTCATCACCAGATATAGTGGTGGGATAAGCAAAGAAAATGAAGACTCTGGAAAGTAAAGCTATATTTAGAACGTTCATTCCTGTGCCACCAAAGGCTTCTTTACCAATGATAACAGCAAAGGCTACGGATATAGCTAATATCCATAACGGTAAAGCTGGCGGCATGACCAACGGAATTAAAGCACCTGACACAAGGAAACCCTCCTCGATACCATGACCTTTTTTATAGGCATAAAAGAATTCAATACCTAATCCAACCACGTTCGCGACGACAAACAAAGGTAGAATTTGAACGAGTCCATAAAATATTTTCAAATGGAAACCTTCTAAAAAACCCTCATACATTCCCAATGCAGAAAAATGCTGCTGCCCAATATTGTAAGTACCAAAAAGGTAACACAATTGCAATGCAATAACAACATGAAACATAAGTCGTTTTAAATCCATGCCATCGCGAACATGAACACCACCCTTTGTTACGTGGTTAGGAGCAAACGCAAAAGTAAAAAAACCATCATACAGTGTATGTAGAAATGGAGATTTCTTTTTATCAGGCTCAATTTTTAAAAAAAATGACAATAATGAATTTTTCATATCTTTTAATGACTATGTTTAAAATTTTAACCTTCGGCCTTTATTACATCTAAACCTCTTCTTAGTATAGATTGTAAGGGTTGCTTAGAAGTACAACCGAATTCACACAAGGCAACATCTTCCTCCACTAATTCGTGAATACCAAGATTTTCCATTTTTTCAATATCATTGACCACTATAGCTTTAAATAATTGTTGTGGTAAAATATCCATTGGAAGTAATCTGTCATATTCACCTGTAACGACAAATGCTCTTTTTTCTCCTCTGTTATTGGTGTTAGCTGCAGAAGCAACGCCACCCAATAAAGTACTTGGGAAAGTTTTAGAAACTGACGGTCTCATATCTAAAGGTAATAACCAACCAAAAAGCTCATAATTTTTGCCTTCCGCCACAACCGTAACCTGATCGTCATAAAAACCAACAAAACCTTCTTTTGAAACTTCTGTACCTGAAAGAACGTCGCCAGATATAATTCTATGCTCTTCAGTAACTTCTTCTGAACTAAGAAGATCGCTAATGGACGCTCCAAAAGGAACTTTGGCATACCCAGTGTTCTTTAACTCAGCACCGGTTATTGCCAATGTTCTTGATTGATCAACTATACCCTCTAACATAAATTTACCGATGATAGCAACATCCTGAGCATTTATAGTCCATACTTTATCTTCGGGTGAAATAGGTTTGATATGGTGTATTTGTACGCCAACATTACCAATGGGGTGTTTCCCTCTGAAGTAATATTTTTCCACTCCTGTAACACCCGTAAAAACAGATGATGCATCAGATTCGCCATTTCCGTCTAAACCTAAATATACTTTACCAGATGTTAATTTACTTAATGTTTCGCATCCCGCTTGAAAAGCAATCTCCTGACCCTTCAAGGTGTAGCCCAAATCAGGTGCTAAGGGAGCTGTGTCAAAAGTAGAAATAAAAATATCTCTTGGAACGATATCTAAGTGAGGTATAATATTGAATGGTCTCTGAAGAAATAAGGTCATTAAGCCAGATGAAGCAAGACTTTTCACTAATTCTTCTCTTGAAACCGTTGCAATATTAAGTTTCTCAAATGTTTTAAACTGCTGGGTTTTATCTGCTAAAATTACTATTTCATTAATAGCTCTTTTCTCCCCTCTTTTAATCTCTACAATTTCACCACTCACCGGAGAACTAAATATAAAATCTGGTTGGGATTTATCATAAAAAATGGGATCACCCGCTTTAACGCTATCACCAATTTCAACCACCACTTTTGGGATGGGGGAAATACCCTTAAAATTGGCAGGATTAACAGCAAACCTGTGCACAGAAACCTTTAAGTTTTTAGCTTCAGCTTTACCCTCTAAAGGAATGTCAAAACCCTTCTTTGAAATAATTACCTTCTCATTTTTCAAATAGGCAGGTAACTTTGTCCCGACCAATTCATAAAATCTTGGCATTAAACCAAAATGATTGCCGTCTTTGTCCGCACCAATTCTTTTTGCCTCAATAGCCATCAAGTTGTCTGAAACCTGTATTACTATAGCAAAAAATACTAATGCAGCTATCACAAAAAGGCTGTTTAATAAAAATTGAGATCCTTCACCATTTGTCTGCGCAGCAACTTCCGTTAAACCACTCAATAACAAAGAAAGGGACAAGAATAATAATTTTCCACGATTCATACGTATAGTGCCTTTATTGAACTAATATAAAGGCGCAAATATAAATACCTTTCTATCCAAAAGGAGATTATCACAACAAATTTAACCTACATTTTTTAATTTAGAAAAAATCTAAATTAGTAAAAAGGTTGAACCGTTTTTTACACGCGTTCAACCTTTTCTTTTAGTCTGTTGAAAAATTATTTCTTTGAGATTACCCCCTATTTTATTTCAAATTTATATTTTAACTTTTCAATAATGGGGCGCTCAGTTCCAGGCTCTGTATTTTTCAAAAAGATATCAATTACAATGGTTTCCCCCTGTACCTTATCTTTACTATCAAAAATTACTTTAATGGTTCCTTTGCCGCCCGGCGGAATTGACTGGGCATTATACTCAGTAGTTGTACATTCGCAGGCGGAGATAAGATCAATTTCAGCTTTTGTATCTCCAATATTTTGAAACACGTAAGTAAATTCTCTTTTTTCACCTCTTGTAACGGCTCCAAAATTTGTTTCCCTTATGGTAAAATCAAGAATTGGCACTCCCTTGTATATTTTTTTACCCGCTAACGTTGAAAATGGGTGAATGTTAGGTATAGAATCACCTCGCGGCTTAACAGCTCCTGTCGATTTGTCTGCCGCAGTGGTGGCCTCTCTTTTCAGTAAACGCGTACTTTTAACGGTTATAACTTTAGGTCCACCAATGATTTTAAATTCAGTACGCCTGTTCAGCGCGTGGGCGAGTTCTTTATCTTCTTCTGTTTCAAGTTTATTAATATATTCAGCTGAAAAAACATCACCTGGTAAAAATTCAGGATGTTTGTTAGCCAACCTGTCATCCACAACTTTAGGTACACTCTCACCGTTACCAACTGCTTTGATCCTGGTTTGATTTATCCCTTTTTTTAGCAACCATTGTTTAGCCGACTCTGCTCTTCTTTGAGATAATGCCTTATTAAATTCATCATTTCCTCTGTTGTCCGTATGTGAACTCAGCTCAATAATTAAATCGGGGTATTGATTCATAATTTCGAGGAGAAAATTTAAATCAGGCTCTGCCGTCGGTAAAATTTTGTCATCACCGAACTCATATAAGATATTTTCCATTACTATAGCCTTCTCTGAAAGAATAGTATCATATTCAGGAATTGGAATAGGTATAGGTTTTAGATATAAGCGTTGGGTAAAGGATTTATTTGCTTTTAGATTTAACGTATTTATAACGGCCGTATCAGGAAAATGATTGGGGTGAGTAGCAATAATTCTATAGGATTTCTCCAATTCCAGTTTAAAATCGAATTTATTTCCCTTATCATTCTGAATGGTTTGGGGATCTCCTCCTGGCTTGGGAATAATCATTACAGTCACTCCTTTCAATGCCTGCCTACCACTATTAAAGGTTCCAACTACTAAGTCAGCTTTGATTTTTTCTATGGTAAAAGAGTAAATATCCTCACAACAGGTTTTTGCCCTTACCGATTTGCCTGCAGGTCTGTTAGAGGTAAGAAGACCATTATAACCATCGGCATCCAGTCTAAAATATTGATCATCCTGCGGAGAATTAAACCCTTTAGACATATTCAGCGGATCGCTCCAATTCTGGCCATTCCAAAAAGAATAAAATATATCATATCCACCTAATCCTGGATGCATATTTGAACTAAAATAGAGGGTACCATTATAATAGTAAGGAGTTACCTCATCACCTAAGGTGTTAATTTTAGGTCCCAGATTCACTGGATCTCCATAAACACCCTCAGATTTTTGAGGAGCGTAGTATAAATCTGAGCCGCCGAAACCTCCGGGAATATCAGAAGAGAAGAAAAGTACTTCCCTTCCAAAAAGCTCCCCTGGGAAAGGGTGTCTTGCTCTATATTCCGGGTCAATACCAACAATTTCCTTTGCTCCCTTCCATGCACCGTCTCCACCAACACTATAAAATAATTGACTTTCTACCACTTCATTTCCCTGCAATACTTGCCTGTTGAAATAAAGTTTATTACCATCAGGAGAAATACTTACATTGACATTATGAATTTCAGGTCTGTTTATGTTTGCCTTTAAAGCTTCGGGTTTCCCCCAAACCCCTGTTTCCTCATTTTTTTTAGAATAATAAATCTTCGCATGAAAATCTTTAGCCGATGAATCCAAAACAATCACATCTTTAGCCATAAAACTAGAAATGTATAAATTCCCTTCCCTGCTAAAAGCTGGCGAATAATCAGAAAATGGCGTATTAATAACGGCCGAAAGTCTGGTTAATTCAATAGCATCCTCTTTATCAGCAAGTTCTTTCCCAAATTCTGCCCCTGTTATTTCATTTTCAGCAAATTTTCTAAGGGTATCACTAGAAACGACGGCTAGGAATTTTTGAAACTCGACAATAGCCTCTTCGTAATTACCTGACATTTTTAATGCTTTTGCGTAATTATAACGAAGGTGATCCCATTTTTTCTCTTTATCTTTTTTAAGGATTTTAGCATACGTTTTGGACGCTGAAGAGTAATCTCGAATTTGCAGATAAAGCTCGGCCATATCAGGTAAAAGGCTTTCATCTTTTTTGGCTTCAAAAGCCATTTCAAAATGATCCAGCGCATTTACATAATCTTGTTCTGCCCATTTTTCACGGGCTACCTGTAGTGTCCTGTCATAAGATGCTCCTCTTATTGGTTGGGAAAATGAAGGATTCACAGCTACGATAACGAGCAGAATTACGCCCAAAAAAATAAGGCTTTTGGTTGGGATAGATTGCATGAATCTTTTTAATTTTTTGTACATAACATTATAAATGAGGACATAAAATTCTGGTAGGCACTTCTTTTTTGGAATAAATCTTAATGATATAATAACCCCCTATTTCAAAACCTCCCTGATATTTTGAGGCACTCCTTAGGGAAGAAACATTTATATCGTAGCTAATTCCCGCTCTAAACTGATCATAATCTAAGCCCAGAAATAATTGGCCGGCATCGCCAAGTCTATATCCTGGACCAAAACGTAGCTTTATGTTTTCTTTGATAGGCATTCCAAAAAGCAATTGCAAGGCTAATTCTGTGGCACCTCCTGTACTTTGCATCATAAAAGATGGCTCTACAAATAAACTTTCTGACAAATTACGCAGATATGTTCCGTGTAAAGTTAATCTCATTGGTCTTTTTGTATTCGTATTCTTAATCTTACCCCCTGGTTTTGGAGGCTCAACAACATCCTTTGTATTTTGAATGAGGCCATATCTGCCACCAATAACATGATAAGCAGAGAAACCCATATCCAGGGAATTTCCCTCCGCCATTTTTGTTCTGTAAAGCAGACCGAAACCAGAGTCAAAAAAGTTTACTTCATCCTGAATATCTCTATTTGCTCCGGCACCAATACCCAGGCCACCACCACCAATCTCTTTAGGTAACTCATCGGCAAAACGTAATTCCTGACTATTCATATTGACACTTCGCTGAAACCTACCCCCCTGAAATCCAATGGTTAACATTTTATTTCTTTTATCATCCAATGCCAGGTGATAGGCAGCTGAGAGATAGGATCCTCCTGTTTTTAATTCAGTACTACCCGCTTCATCACTAACCACTGTCATACCTACCCCTACCCAATCTTTTGAACGAAGGCCCTTGATAATAGGCGCATCTATATAAAAGGAAGGCGTTTTATAGGGATTAGCTAATACGGTTCTCCATTGATCACGATAAATACCACCAATTCTAGCCGTACCTTCATAAGCACCTGTTAGCGCCGGATTAAGCGTTAATGGCGAAAAATTGAATTGGGAAAAATGTATATCCTGACTATTTAAAGTATTGACTACCAAACAACTAAGTAAAAAAAAGGATCGAATAAGATACTTAATTTTAACATAAATCAGGTGGTCATTTGGCAAAATTTGTACAATGCAGTTATTCATAATCAGTATATTTGACTAATCAGCTTTTAAAGATTGTCTGCAATTTAATAGACTTTAAGCAAAAAGAACAGATTAGTTTATCAAAAATTAAAGAATATACCTAAATAGGCACTAACTATAATTATGTTTAAGTAATATTTGTCCTTGTTCATAAACGGAACTGGCGGAAATTTCGTTCATACAACGAAAATGTTTTTTGGGACATTCCAATCTACCAAAACGGCTACAAGGCCTGCAAGAAAGATTTTCCACCTGAATGGTCTTGTTTCTATTCATTCCTTCAGGATAAAAAGGAAGCCAACCAAACTCAGGAATGGTTCCGCCCCAAATACTAACCACTGGCTTTCTCAAGGCGGCGGCAATATGCATCATTCCCGTATCCCCGGTTATTACCAGTTCTGCATTTTTTATTAGTAAGGCAGATGCCAGTACATCTGTTTCTCCGCATCTGTTAATCACCCTATTTTCAAAGGATCCTTCCAATGCTTTACCCAGGTTTACATCGTCTTTTCCGCCAATTAAAACCAAAGAATAGGAATGAAAAGAGGAGATAATCTGCTTCCATTTTTCAAAGGGTATTCTTTTTGTAAAATGTGCGGCACCTAATACCATAACAATATAAGGTTTCAGTTGAAGCTTAGTTTCTTTATCAGAAACGAAAAAATCTAATCCTTTTCCATCATAAATCACAGGAAATGAACGTAATGTTTCTAAGTACCTGGTAACAATATGTTTTTGGAGTAAAGGTTTAAACCCAGTCTGAACATAAAACCATCGAGGAAGTGATCCTTTTTTACAATGGTAAAATGGAATTCCCCACAAATAAAAACGCAATCTTAAAGTGCGCAAATTGGAATGCAAATCTATAACAGCGTCGAATTTCTCTTTTTTCAATGCTGAAATGACCTCCTTCAAATCTTTATTAATGGTCCAAATTTTTGAAAGGTATGGATTCTCCTTCCATAAATCACCAAAAATATCTTTTGTAAAAAAATGAACCTCAGCGTTTAACTGAATTTTTAATAATCTGACAACGGGCGAAGTCAGAACAATATCGCCCATTGCTGAGAAGCGAACAACGAGTATTTTCAAGCCACTCATTCTGAAAGAATTTCCTTCTTCCATTTTTCATTACCTAAGGCATCAAATATTTTTATGGTTAATTTTCGTTCCAGTCTTTTACCACTAAAAGTCAATAATCCAAAATTATGTTCTGTTACTTCGGTACCTGGTACTCTAAGAATATTAATTTCAGGATTTATATTTACCCCACTCGTTAGTGGCGAAACCGTTAAGTCATATATATATTTTCCATTGGCAAGTTTCAACTCCGTTAACTCTGTAAAATGTCTGTCACCAGTAAGGAAAATGACATTTTTGAGTCCTTCTTCTTCAATACGTTTGATTAAATAAGCTCTTTCCTCCGGATAAAATCTAATATGATTTTCGGCAGTAGGTGCGGCACTTAGAAACTGTCCACCAGTGGCTACCATTTTAAATGGCGATTTACTTGTTTTAAGTGCGTCTATCAGCCATTCTAGTTGTACTTTTCCAAATTGTGTTCTCTCCCCTGTTTTCCTTTCATCTGGTGCGCGCGAAAATCTATTATCTAATAAAAAGAAATCAATATCTGCCCATTGAAACTGCGAAGTAATTCCCTCTTGTTCAGGTAATCCCGAGGTCGGATTGGCCCAGAACAACCGAAAGGCCTCCAACGTAGCTTCTTTCTGAATAAAACCTCTATCACTATTATCTGGTCCGAAATCATGGTCATCCCAAATAGCATAATGATGCACACTCCCCAATAAACCTTGTAATTCCGGGGTGGAACGAGTATGAGTATAACGATAAAAAATGCCTGATTTACTATTCCAGTCTGTTTCCCTAAGATAAGTATTATCACCTAACCAAAGCATTGCGTCTGGCTTTTTAGCTAAAATAGATTCGAATATCTGATAATTTGACCCATAAGGTTTCCCCGGTCTGTCATAGGGAGTATCGTTAATGTAGGCGCAACTTCCCAAAGCGATGGAAAAAGCTGGAGGATCTGTTCTCCATTGCCATAATGATTGGGTTTGAAATTCGAGGGGATAGGGAAATAGCAATGATTTATCGTTTAATACAACCTGATAGCCATATTTATTTCCAGGCTCAAGCAATGAAAGAACTATTTTAGTGGTGAAAGCGTTAGTGGCATCCGTTTCCACGACGTTAGACTTAAAAACTTTATTTGGTGCCTCAAGGTTCCAATAATTAAGCTGAACTTTCCCCTTTGAGGTTGTCTGTAACCAGACGACCACTTCCCTCATTTCTGAGTAACCAAGCATTGGGCCTGATTTAAGTTCAGCATTCTGAGCAAAACCTTGAAGTATGAAGGTAAAAAAAACAGGGAGAAGAAGCTTCATTTTCGAAGTCATACAAAATATTTTAGGTGGTGAGCAGACTTTGGACACTAATATTTTTTTCATGGACATATAAGAAAAAATCATAGACCCAAAGTAGGTTTTTATTCATATAATCTGTCGATGGATTCAACCTTTTAAGGTGAATTTCCCACAAACTGGGTTCTTTTTGCATCCAGACATTAACCATATTTACTACTTTTACAAATCGGTCAGGATCATTTCCTTCTGGGATATCCCGGGCTTTTGTTTCCTCCAGAAAATATTTAAAAGACTCCGGGTGATAGAAACTATATTTTTCAGGATAACGGAAAGCGAGGTATAAAAAAGCCATTTCAAAATTATCTGTATGAAAATGACTTTGTAAGCGAGAACCTGCATGGCTATCGAGGTAATCACTAAACAGTTCGTTACACCCATAAACAAAACGATGCAATCTACCTGTTAAATCGCGTTCTTCATTCAGTAAATCTGAAAACAACATTCGTCCATAATCAGGTTGATGACCTAATATTTCAGCCATTACTTTTCTTGGCTCAAAGTTTTCCCTGTTCCATAATCTTCTGGATCTGGAATTATCCAGGCTCGCCAGGTACATAGCCTTCATATCTACAGCATTAATGTCCCATTTTTGAACAAAAACCTGTTGAGATTCCCAAATATAAGCTCTTTTGTATCGCTCTTCATTTTCTATATACTGGCGATAAATTTTTAGGAGTAAAATGATAGATTTTAACTGCATGTAAGAAATTTAAACTAGGGTGCCGGATCTGGCATTGATTTGTGAATAAGTTCAATTCTCTCCAATAAATCACTTGGAAGTTTTAATTGGATGCTATCAATATTTTCTTTCAGCTGAGAAATATTGGTAGCACCTACGATATTACTGGTTAGGAATGGTCGGGAATTAACAAATGCTAACGCCATCAAACCTGGCGGAAGATTTGCTTCTTTTGCCAGTTCAACATATTTTTTTATCGCACCCTGGCTAAAATCGCTGTTGTAACGAACCAATCTTGGGCTACTCGCGTATTTTACTAATCGAGAGGAGCTATCTGCGGTACCATCAAGATATTTACCGGAAAGAGTGCCGAAAGCCAGTGGTGAGTAAGCAAGTAAACCTGCCTTCTCTCTTAAAGAAATTTCTGCTAATCCTACTTCAAATAGTCGGTTCACCAGATTATAAGGATTTTGGATACTCACACAGATGGGTAAATGATGCATCTCTGCGAGGTGAATAAAACGCTGTAAACCCCAGGGAGTCTCGTTTGATACGCCAAAAAACCTGATTTTTCCCGACGAAATGAGAGATTGCATGGTTTCAAGAATGTCCAGCATATTATCCTCCCATAGATCAGAACCATCGTCAGGATAACCACGTACACCGAAATTATTTGTTTTTCTCTCCGGCCAATGGAGCTGAAATAAATCAATATATTCTGTTCTCAATCTTTTGAGACTATTCTCCAGGGCTAATTTAATACTATCTGCTGAAAAATTCAAAGTGGGTCTGATGTAATTGAAAGGACCCGGGCCTATTATTTTTGATGCAATAACCAATTTGTCTCTGTTCCCTCTATCCTTCAACCATGAACCTATCATTTCCTCCGTTCTGCCATAAGTATCTTTACTGGCAGGAATAGGGTACATTTCTGCTGTATCAATAAAATTGACTCCTTCATTTACGGCGAAATCTAATTGCAAATGTGCCTCGGCTTCTGTATTCTGTTCTCCAAAAGTCATCGTACCGAGACAAATCTTGCTAACTCGTTGTTCAGACCTACCTAATAAACTGTATTCCATTCAACTGAATTTAAAAGACAAATAAAAGTTATTTCTACCAAAATAAAGAAAACATAATCCAAAAGTCGCTAAAAATGTTTAATAATTTATAAAGCAACTAACTTTATAAGTAGAAACTGATTTTTAATGTAAATTGAGACAAAATTCATATTTTATGGGACTATTAGATAATTTGAAGGAGAAAATTTTTGGACAAAAAGCAAAGACAACTCCATCTATAGAAAGAGAAAAGGAAAGTACTCTAGACTTCAATAAATTTGAGCAAGAAGTATTTCAAACTCAAGTGCCTGATGCTACTGGAAATACCCAAAATGAACCAAAGGGAAATACTGTAAAGGATATTTTACAGGAAAAAACGGAAAAATTAGGTGAACAAGTCCTTGAAAAAGGACGGGAATGGAAGGAAAAAGCCATAGCATTGGGTGATATTCTCGGAGAAAAAGCAGAGGCACTCATGCAGAAAGCAGAGGCAGAAGCAGCGAAAGAAAAGAAATCTGAAAAAGAGAGTTTCTTTGAAAAAGCACATCGAAAAGGTAAAGAATATGATGAGAAAGTTAATGATTCCCATCGTACCTTTCAGGACAGTCTCAGAGAGGCAAAAAAGAGTACTTTGACGGATGACTTTTTCTCCAAAGCGGCCAAATATGCAAATAGTGAGTATGGCACAAACTCAACAAAACCAATTATTTTAACAGGCGACACACAGAAAAAACAAGCGGCAAAAAATGACCGTAATGATTCAGATGATCTCATTGAAGATGCTATCATTGAGAAATAAACCATTGTTAATGAATTATTAATCATCTTTGCAAATAAATTTTTAAAATTATACTTTGAAATTCACTGATTTTAATCTTCATCCTTCGTTAATGGACGGGCTAAATGCCATGTCTTTTAAAGAACCGACACCTATTCAAACCCAAACTATTCCGCTCATCATGGACGGACACGATGTTTTGGGTTGCGCACAAACGGGAACCGGTAAAACGGCTGCTTTTCTTCTACCCATTTTACATAGCTTAACGGTAAATCCATCAGAAAAGATAGCCACTTTAATCATTGTTCCAACCAGAGAATTAGCCATTCAAATTGATCAGCAACTGGAAGGCTTCTCCTACTTTACCCCCATCAGTGCCATTGCTGTGTACGGTGGTAGAGACGGGCAATCACTGGACCTGGAAAAGAAAGCGTTGAAAGGAGGCGCCCCCATTGTTGTGGCTACCCCAGGGCGTCTTATCGCCCATATTGATATGGGCTACGTAAATTTCGACAGCCTTAGATATTTAGTGCTTGACGAGGCAGATAGAATGTTAGATATGGGTTTTGCCCCTGACATTTTGAAAATAGTAAATATGCTTCCCAAAAAAAGGCAGACCTTGTTATTTTCAGCTACTATGCCTTCACCGATTAGAAAATTTTCCCAACAACTTTTAAATTATCCCAAAGAGGTAAGTATCTCCATTTCAAAGCCGGCTGAAAAAATTATTCAGTCTATGTACGGAGTAGAAGATGAGCAAAAACCGGCCTTAGCTGAACAAATTCTTTCCGGTTTCAAAGAAATGGAAAAAATACTCATTTTTGCAGGGACTAAAATAAAAGTTAGGCAGGTTTCTGAACGTCTGCTCAAAGCTGGCTTTGATGTCGCAGCCATTCATTCCGATTTAGATCAATCGGAAAGGGAAGACAGATTATCAGCCTTTAGAAACGGAAAATTAAAAATTGTGGTCGCCACAGATGTTCTTTCCAGAGGTATTGATATAAAGGGGATTGATTTGGTTATTAATTATGATGTCCCTGGCGATCCCGAAGATTATGTGCATAGAATAGGAAGAACGGGCAGAGCAGAAGCGGAAGGTATGGCTATTACTTTTGTAAATTATAAAGACAGACCCAAAATTTATGCTATAGAAAAAATGATGGGAAGAGAAATTCCTATTGCTAATAAAGGGGCTTCTTCACTCAATCAATCTGCTGAAAATAGGCCGGACAGATCAGATCAACGCAGAAAATCTTATCCCCCAAAACATAAAACACTAAATGGAAAAAGAAAAAATTAGAATAGTCTGTCTTTTTCCAAAAATAAGAGGTAATTAATCATCTATTTAAGCGGACTTAATTAAATTTGTGAAGATGATAAAAAAATTATCCTCTCAAATAAGCTCCTACGTATGAATTTACCCAAGATGCCCTTGGTTATCAAAAATATCATTTCATCCTTAGTCAAGCCACTGCAACCCATTAAAGTGCATTGGGAGAAATATGAAAATGACCATCCCAAAAACGCGTCATTAATCAAAAGGTGGGGAAAGCGGTTTTCATACCTTATTTTAGCCTATTTCTTACTTTGGCTTGTATTCCTAAGACCTATTCCAACCGTTTCCATAATAAAAGATCTGGAAACCCGGAATGCTACGGAAATTTATTCCGATGATAATATTTTAATGGGAAGATATTTCATACAGGCCAGAACGTCTATACCCGCTGATTCTATCCCTGGATTTGTTTTTCACGCACTCGTCGCCATAGAAGATAAACGTTTTTTTTCACATCAAGGCGTTGATTTAAAAAGCTGGGGGCGCGTTTTAGTTAGAACTGTCCTTGGTGGCGATGAATCGGGTGGCGGTGGAAGCACCTTAAGTCAGCAATTAGCGAAAAATCTATTTCCCAGAGAAAAGTTTCTGTTCCTTTCCCTTATAAGAAATAAATTAAAGGAAATTGTCATTGCTAACCGATTAGAAAGGGTTTACACCAAAATGGAGTTATTAACGCTATATTTGAATACCGTGCCATTTAGTGAAAATGTATATGGTATTGAAGTAGCGAGTAAAAGATTTTTCAGTAAATCTCCTATTGATTTAACTATAGAAGAGGCGGCCGCATTGATGGGTACGCTGAAGGCAAATACTTCATATAATCCAAGAAAAGCAACAGAGAAGGTTAGAATACGGAGGAACTTAGTTTTGCAACAAATGGTTGAAAACAAACAGATAAAAGAAGAAATTATCAGGTTAAGTCCGGTACACAAAAAGAATATAGGAAATGTATCGACAACAAATCTTTCCTCGCTTATTCAATCTCCTCTTATCATCCGCTATAATCCAATCATTAAAAATGAAGGTATAGCTCCTTATTTTCAGATACATGTTAAAAAAGAACTGGATGCCATTTTAAGTAAACTTAAAAAAGATAATGGTCAACCGTACAACATAGATATTGATGGATTAAAAGTTTACACCACTTTAGATACTCGTTTACAGCGTCACGCTGAAGAAGCTATGTTAGAACATCTATCGTATTTGCAAAAAAATTACACGAGTCAATGGAAAAATCAACCCATTCAAGGAGAAGATGAGGCTATTGAATTAATGAAAACGCAATCTCTTCGATATAAACAATTAAAATTAAAAGGATATTCCGAAAATGCAATAAAGAAGGATTTTGATACGCCTATTCCTATGGTTTTATTCAACTATGATGGCGAAGAAGATGAGGTATTGATGTCTCCCTTAGACTCCCTTCGCTATTATTTCCGTATTTTACAGGTTGGCTTTGTTGCCTTAGACCCTTCCAATGGAAATATAAAATCGTGGATTGGTGGTGTTGATTTCACACATTTCAAATATGATCATGTCCTGTCAAGGAGGCAGACGGGATCTGTTTTCAAGCCCTTAGTTTATACTGCCGCGCTGCTTAATGGACGCGATCCGTGCGAACAAATTCCCAATCAATTACAGATGTATCATGAATATAAAAAACATGAGTGGGATAAAAAACAATATGGAAGAGTAGATCCAGAACCTCATATATTACCGAACGGGAAAGATGAGGATGATTGGTTACCACAAAATGCTGATGGAAAATATGGTGGCTCTTATTCTATGGCAGGTGCCTTGACAAATAGTATAAATTCCATTACGGTAAAATTAGTTTTTGAAGTAGGTGTTAAAGCAGTTATTCAACTGGCAAAAAAATTAGGCATTACCAGTGAAATACCCAATGAACCCTCTATTGCGCTCGGTGCTGCCGAAATTTCATTATTAGAAATGGTTTCTGCGTTCTCTGTTTATCCAAATTTAGGAACCAGACACGCTCCACGGGGCATAAAAAAAATAGTTGACGGAAAGGGAAAAATCATTTATCAGGCGCAAACAAGCCTCGGAAATAGGGTTATTCCATCTGATACAGCATTAATAGTACTCAATATGCTACAATCTGTAGCTACATTTGGTACTGCCAGTCGTTTGAGATGGCAATACGGGCTGGAAAATAAACCCATTGCGGGGAAAACCGGGACTTCTCAGTTTCATGCCGATGGGTGGTTTATTGGCTTCAATCCGAAACTCATTGCTGGTACATGGGTAGGCGGAGATTCAAGACTCGTTAGGTTCAGAAATTTTGAATGGGGACAGGGAGCGGCCACCGCCCTACCCGTTTGGGGTAAATTTATGCAACGGATTTACGCTGACTCTACCTTAACAGAATATAATTTGGGGCAATTTCCCCTTCTCGATCCCTCCATTGCCTCAGCCCTGGATTGTCCCTTACGCATTAAATCTGCGGAAGAAATATACGCTGATTCTTTGGCGCAGGATAGCCTATTCCGCCTGGAACTACTTAGATTCGATTCGTTAAATATTAATACTCCCACAAATGAAGAAATTATTAACCAACGTCCAAACATTGGACAACAGCCAGATCTGGTTTATCGAAAAAAGTGAGCCTGGACCTGACCTTAAATTATTTGAAGCTCGTTTCGATTTCATAAAAAATCCGAGAAACGGAATAACCGAAAAAAAGGTCATTCTTAGCGGAGGAAATGCTGTAAATGTTATTGCTTTGACATCGGAAAATGAAATTGTTCTGGTACGCCAATACCGGTTTGGCACTGCTTCTTACACGCTGGAATTACCTGGAGGTCTCGTAGATCCGGATGAAAGTCCTATCAAAGCCGCTGTAAGGGAGTTAGAGGAAGAAACTGGTTTCACTTCTAGTGAAAAAATGATTTCCCTAGGCAAAATAGGCCAGAATCCTGTATTTATGGAAAGCTATGTTCACCATTTTCTTGCAATGGATGTGAGGTTGACAAAACAACAAATGTTGGACCCTGGTGAAAGTATTGAAGTTATTTTAATGCCCTTAGAAGAATTAAAATTAAGGTGGCAAAAAGGTGAAATTGAGCACCCTCACTCTGTAAATGCACTTTTGAGATATTTTAATTCCGCAAATTATGGGAAATAGATAATATTTATTTATTTTTCAGGCAGCATTTCATTTTATTAATGGCTCATATTGTTTATGCGCTATTTAAATATTGCCAGTCCTGTGGAAGACAATGAACTAATCCAGGGATGCTTGCGACAAGACCGAAAGTATCAGGAAGCTGTTTTTCGACGTTACGCCGGAAAACTGATGGTAGTTTCTTTGAGGTATGCAAGACATCGAATGGAAGCCGAAGATATTCTTCAAGATGCCTTTATTAGGATTTTTGATCATTTTGACCAATTCCAGGGCAAAGGTTCTCTCGAGGGCTGGATGCGTCGTATTGTCGTAAATACGGCATTAAAAAATATAGATAAAAAAAGTTTTACCAACGAAATAATTGGATTAGAAACGACGGCTGAGGACGCTTCCGGTGCTTTACCATCAGTGTTTTCCCAGCTTCACGAAGAGGAACTTTTACAGCTTATTCAACAGTTACCCGATGGTTACCGCATAGTTTTCAACATGTACGCCATTGAAGGTTATAGTCACGCTGAAATTTCAGCACTTTTAGGTATTCAGGAAAGTACGTCTCGCTCTCAATTAGTTAAAGCAAGAAAGATGTTGCAATCCCAGATTTTAGAGAGTCAAAAAGTTGCCGTATGAACCCAAAATCACCCTTAGATGAACTTTTCCGGAGAAAACTCTCCCATTATGAAGTTCCTACCTCCGACGACTTATGGGATAATATTCAGTTGGCAAGAGCAAAAAAACCATCACCGCGCATTCCTTTCTGGGCTCCCTGGCTCGTTACATCCCTCTGCCTGGCAACGTTTATCTACTTTTATCAAGATTTTCTAATTCCATCGCAGGCTGAATCAACTTCCTTGGAAGAAAAACCACTTCAATCACATTTCACGCCTAAAATGGGCAGTGAAATACCCAAACCCATTCCTTTAGGAAAAACGAGCACTCATTCTAAAAAAGTAGCCCCTATTTTTAATAATTCATTACCTCCACAAGCTGCTATTATTCCCATAAATGATGATATTGAACAAGTTACAAATACAACGAATATAACAGATCAAACGGAACAAACGTCTGAAAGTACTTTCACATCATTTACAAATATCGCTACCCTTGACGCTACTCTACCCCATGAATTATCTATGTATTCAGAATTGTTACCCGTTCCTTTTAAAAAGAAACTCTGGTTTGCAAAAATTGATTTCCTCCTCTCTCAAGACTTTGTACACAGTTCCCTAACAGCTAAAACACCGCTATTTGATGCTTATTCAACATTGAGAAATAATCAGGAAAATTTAAAAGTTTCAAACAGCTTCGCCGTAAGAATGGGTATTTCTACCTTAAAAGGTTGGGGCTTAAGAAGTGGAATTCAATACAGCAGAATGAGTCAAACCTTAACCCTGATCATTCCCGACGCTTCTCAACGGACGACCAGTAAAAATACTTTTGAAACTATCGATATTCCCTTGATTTTAACCAAAGAACAATCTTTTGGTAAACTAAGGGCTGGCCTCTCGTTAGGAACTTATTTGAACATGGCCTTTAACCAAAAAGGTAGTTTTTATAGTCCAGGAGGTGCCCTCATTGAATTTACATCTTCTAAACCAGGGGCTTACCCCGCTTTCAAAAATAGACTGGGTGCCAGTTTATATTCAGGCATTTCCCTTTCTATCCCTATCGGAAATAGCCTTGAATTCATGGCTGAACCTTATGTAAGATCCAGAATACCCTCTGTCTCCGCAGAAGATTATGTTTTGGAACAAAAAATATGGTACGGTGGATTATTTATTGGTTTTAGAAAACAGATTGGAAAAGGATTTTATTTACCTTGACTTTTTAAGGGCAGGCAGCGAAATCATGTTGTCTTGCCTCTTTACTTTATATGACCGTTTTGAGTATTTTATGAAGAGGCTGTTTAAACAAAATAGCCTCTTTTTTTATAGACATGTGACCCCTCTGGGGTCAGTTGTGAAACCTGCCTATACACTAAAAATTTTGTCCATTAACCTCCATTTTTCACCTGGTTTGGACGACGGTAGGGCTTGCTGATAATTCCACATCAGAGTTTCCCATTCCTGTACCTTAGGATTACTGATATCCGATAAAGATTTTGCTTCAAATGAAAAGGAGGCGTCCGTTTCCATAATCATAAACAATCTGTTTTCAACCCGATATATTTCCATAGATTGAATGCCAGATGATTTTATGCTATCAATAATTTCAGGCCAAACCTTTTTATGATAGGCCTCATACGCAGCTATTTTTTCTACTTCATTCACCAGATCGAGAGCCAAACAATATCTCATATTATTACACATTTAAATGATAAAACCGTTGGGTATTCAATCCCATTACCTTATTAATATCTGATAGATTGAAGGTACTAAAATAAGATTTAACAATATTCCATTGCAGGGAATAATTTCCAGCGAGATTGCAAACAGGCCAATCTGAACCATAGCATAGCCGTTCTACCCCAAAAGAAAGAACCAATTCATCTAAATATGGATAAAAATCCTCTTTTTTCCAATGATGCCAATCTGCCTCTGTAATCATTCCCGACACTTTAATCAACACTTTAGGAAAATCCGCTATTTTCCGGATATCGGCTTGCCACGACTTGAATTCACCCTGTTTTATGTCAGGTTTTGCCAAATGGTCTATGATAAATGGAGTGTCAGGAAAATGATTCAAAAAGGCTAACACCTGAGGAAGTTGCCTGGCATAAACTAAAATATCATAACAATATCCGTATTTGATTAGCTGATTTATTCCTTGCAAAAAAGCGGGATGAAGCATAAATTCAGGATCCTTTTCGTCTTGAACCACATGTCTGAATCCTTTCAATGTTGGAAAATTCCGATAAAAAGAAAGCCTTTCTTCTACCTTTTCAGACCTCAGGTCTATCCAGCCAACTACCCCTCTTATAAATGGATTTGCTTTCGCATAATCCAATAAAAACTCATTTTCTTTTTCCGATTGCCTGGCTTGAACACTGATTGCTCCGGATATTTTTTCTTTATTGAATTGCTGAATTAATTCTTCAGGTAAAAAATCCCTTTTTAACGGAGCAAGTTGATCTGAAATCCAGGCGTATTCCTGCGCATCGTATTTCCAAAAATGCTGATGTGAATCTATAATTAAAGGTTCCTCATTCACCGTGTATAATTTTAATAAAAGAATATGTTAACAAAACTTACCTATATAAAAATACTAAAATCAGTTATCTTTAAGAGGGAGAATGTATAAAAATCAACCCGAACTCATGAAAAAATTCATTTATCTTGGCATCACAATAGCTTCCTTCATTTCTCCTAAAGCCTTTGCACAAACACAGGAATTAAGGGGTGCCTGGATCGCCACGGTAATTAATCTGGACTGGCCAAGCAGGGGTTCAACCACAGAAAAGCAACAAAAAGAACTCTTATTTATTTTTGATCGTCTTCAAATAAGTGGCATAAATACGATATTTTTTCAAATACGATGTGAAGCTGATGCTTTTTATCAGAGTGATTACGAACCCTGGTCCTATTATTTGACAGGAAAACAAGGTCAAGCGCCCGAACCCTTTTGGGATCCCATCATTTTTGCGAAACAAGAGGCGCACAAAAGAGGTATGGAATTACACTTGTGGTTAAACCCTTACCGTGTAATCAGAAGCATTTCAAGTACTTATCCAAAAGATAGCACGCATTTGTCCGTCAGGCATCCTACTTGGATGATGCCTGTGAAAAATACTTTATTATTGAACCCGGGAATACCCGACGCCAGATCTTATTTTACCCAATTAATAGCTCAACTTGCTCTTAAATATCAACCCGACGGTATTCATCTGGATGATTATTTTTATCCTTATGAGGGTATGACGAACGAGGATGCTGCCACTTTTGAAAAATATGGAGCGGGAAAAACGATCCATGAATGGAGGGAAGATAATATCAATCTGATGGTTAAAGACGTCAGTTATCTGCTAAGTACCGAATTTCCAACGATAAAATGGGGAATAAGTCCCTTTGGTATTTGGAAAAGTGGCACACCTGCAGGTATTGTAGGTTTATCAGGTGCCAGTGTAACTTATGGAAATGCCCTAAAATGGCTTTCTGAAAAATGGGTCGATTATATTGCACCGCAACTTTATTGGGCCATTGGTGGAAGCCAGGATTTTAAATCTTTAAGTAATTGGTGGTCCCTCCAGTTAAATGGCAGACATTTATATCCAGGCATTGCCGCTTATAAAGCCGAACCTTCGATGACTTCCCTGGCATCCCTTTATAAAGCAGACGAAATACCAAAGCAAATTGAGCATCTTCGCGACAGGCAAATTCCAGGATGGATCTTGTTCCGTGCGGCAAATATCAGCCAGACAGCCACGCAAGGTTTACCCGGCAGTTTGGCAAATGATATGAATAAATATCTTTCACTTACGCCAAGCATGCACTGGAAAAGCCAACAAAAACCGGTAGCCGTTAAATCAGGAAATATCGTCTTGCAACAAAATGGTTATTTGGTAAAATGGCAAAAATCTCTGGCGGCATCAGAAAATGATGTACTCCCCAGGTTCTACGGACTTTACGAAATTCCAAAAGATAGCTTGTTGCAAAATGAAAAACCCAAACTGACGAATGATAAGCTGATTAGGATTACCTCCGACACCTTCATTCATCTTCCATTAAAGACGGATAGAGATAAAAGTGAATTTTTTATTACCGCCATAAGTCCTAATTCAATACAAAGCGAACCTTTTCAATTAACCCGTCAGGTAACTTCTATTAGAGAATTAAATAATTTAACGCTAACGCTGGAAGATCCATTTCCAAATCCATCGGATGGGGAATTAAATTTATCGTATAATATAATTAAGGATCAAGAGGTTAGCATAAATATATATTCCTTAACAGGCCACCATTTAGCGACCTTGTTGAACAGGAAAAAATACGAGAAAGGAGAATACTCCTTATGTTTTAATTTAAATTCCTTACCAAAACCTGGTATGTATCTGATTATTTTAGAGGGAAAATGGGATAGAATCATTAAAAAATGGGTATCTTATTGATTATTTTTAAAAGCACCTGAAAATGAAAAGAAGAAATGCAATCCTCACCTTAGGGTCAATAGGCGCGGCGTCTGCCATACCAAATACCCTTCAGGCAAATGTGTCGGTTAAAAAAAAGGCAACCTTCACCTTTTGTTTGAATACAAGTACCATTAGTGGTCAAAAACCGGGGATTTTAAAATATATTGATATTGCCGCAAAAGCGGGTTATGATGGCATAGAATTATGGACCAATGACATTAAAGAATATCTGAAAAATGGAAATAAACTCAATGACTTAGCAAAAATTATAGATTCAGCTGGTCTGAAGGTTGAAAATGCCATTGGATTTGCTCCCTGGATGGTTTCAGATAATGAAAAACGCAGACTTGGATTGATTCAGTTGGAGGAGGAGATGAACTGGCTGGCTGCTTTAGGGGGAAAACGCATTGCTGCACCACCTGCCGGCGTTGGTAGAGATGAACCTATCGACTGGCTGCAGGCGGGCCTTCGGTATAAAGCGGCTTTAGATCTTGGCAGAAAAACGGGCGTTATGCCTCAACTTGAATTTTGGGGCGCCTCAGGAACTATGTTTCATTTAAGTCAGGCTGTGGCAGTGGCCGCCGCTGCCAATGATGCTGACGCCAGAATATTACCCGATGTATATCATTTATTTCGCGGAGGTTCGGGTTTTGATGCTTTAACAATGCTATCAGGTCCTACCATTGAAATATTTCATTTTAATGATTATGTTGCCAACATTCCACAAGAAAAACAGACAGATAATGATCGGGTTTACCCGGGAGATGGCATAGCACCCTGGTCAAAAATAATACATGTACTGAAGGAAATGGGAACTCCAAAAGTACTTTCCCTTGAACTTTTTAACAAAGAATACTGGAAACAAGATCCGTTGGAGGTGGCAACAACGGGATTAATGAAAATGAAAAAAATCGTGGAAACCAACCCTTAATTTCCTCTTTTTTAAAGGGTCAGGCGCGATTTTTTTGAGTGTTATTTGGCACCGGACTATTCATTTAACAATTCATTATCGACTTCACTGTACAGTTCTCTTAAAGCATTTTGAATTTGACTTTTTAACTCCTCTACTTTAGCCGTTCTACTGGAATCACCTGCCGTGACTTTAAGATAATTGAGGATTTCTTTTTCTAAATTTTTCAACGCGCTAATTTTTTTATCAGAAGGGATACTTGCACCTCTAAATGTATCGTAAACAGCCAGCGCTTCATCCACTATTAAAATTCTGTTCCTTTCGCCACCAAACAAAGCAGACGAGGCCTTTACGAATTTATCTTTTGTCCAAACCTTGTCTTCAAAAGAGACTAAATTAACCTTTAAACCCTCTTTTATATCCGATTTAGTTTCTTCTTTATCTTGTAAAGGTTCGGACGATTTAATCCATTTGAATTCATTGTCTTTTGATTTTTCAAATCCACCTAAGCTACGTTTCGCCAATTCCTTTTTGTATGATTTAGAAAAGAAATAAAACGCGGTAGCTTTTAATTCAAGGAATGCAGCCAGAGAAAGATCTCCAGCCAACGTATAGGATGTTTCCATGGAGCTGGCATTGAGGGATGAGGCATTTTCATTTTTCTCCATTGAAATTTCCTTAGACGCGTTGAAATTAAGCCTTACAAAGATTCCTCCCTCGGCGCCAAGACTAACGGTAACCGATGCAATGAACGGAATACCCGTTCCTACCCCAACACTTAGAAAAACCTTCACTTCCCCTAAAACTGGTTTACCTTCCTGTGTACCTGCTGAAATGAGATATACCTGATCACCTTTCTTACTTACACTTAACTGTAAACCAGGCACAGTCACTTTACCTTCCATTCCAGCTGAAGCAACGACGTTTAGCCCGGGCATAACAGGTATTTCTGCACTCCCCCCTATTTTACCTGGGAAAATACTGCCTGGAAATTCTATGTCTGGCAGCGTTGCTGAGACACCTGATAACTCCTTTTTTGTTTCCTTCGTTCCAAAATCATGAGATAAAGTACCTGAGCCTTCAATTTTAGGAATTTGATGTCCAAAAAAATCAGTGCCTCCTGCTGCTAATCCACCCTCTCCTGAAATAATCCAGCTATCACTTGTTTTTTCAAGAGCTAATTTTGCTAAATTTCCTTTAATAATACCAAAATCCACTTCAAATTGGGTTTCTAACTCAGCTTTAGACATAGAATAACCCTCTTTATTTATGCTCAGATCATTCACCGTAATTTGAAGTTCCTTATTTAGGAAAGGAGGAGTTATTTTGGCCACTGTTTTCTCTGCATTAAACTCTCCATCCTCATAATTCATATTTTTTAGTTCCAGACTTTGACCATAAATGACTAAAGTAACATTGGCATTTGTAAATGAAAGACTTGGCCCTTTCCCTTCTTCCTTTGAAATTCCTACCTTTCCGTTTGCGGAAGCTGAAGCTCCATCTATTTCTCCGCTAAGACTAAAATCTGAAGAACCGTCATAATTATATTTATCTCCATCTTTGACGACATTCACGACGATATTGGCCATTTTGGCCTCATCGGCAAAGACTAATTCAGGAATGGTTGCGGTGGCTTTATCGAAATCAAAACCTTTGGCTTTGCTAAAGCCTGGATTTTGGATAACAATATTGAGGTTGACCCCCAGGATGTCCAAATCCAGTTCTCCTTTTTTAATAGAAAAAATATTCGTTGCAGAATCATAATTAACGCCAGTAACACTAGCTGATTGACCTACCATTTCTGCATTAAAGGCACCATCCTCCAGCGTATATTGGGTTTTTTCATCTTTTGCTCCCTTTTTTACAGCGACTTTACCCTGTCCACCCCCTAAACCAGGTAAGGTAACGTTAAAACTACCTGATGCATTAAAGCCCCCGGCAGCATTCACATTGCCATTAATATCTGAAAATACTGCGATATCCATTACATTGACGGAAGCAATATTTACGGTAATATCATTGTATGAAAAACCTTCTCCAGTTAACTTAGCGTCGGTTAAGGTAGCATCAAAAGCTTCTACTTTCAGCACATTTCCAGCAGAGAAGTCCAACTTCAGATTACTGGAAGCGGCCGAAATAACCTGCGGATTCGCAGAATCATAAGTAACGCCGGTAATGGACACTTCCTGACCCAAAATAGTTGCGTTAAACGCACCATTCTCAAGATTATAATGGGTGGTCAAGTCTTCAGGCCCCTTTTTCACAGACACTTTTCCCGAAGCATTTCCCAAGTCAGCAGCAGTAACTAAAAAATCACCTTTTGCATTAAATCCTTCCTTGGGACTGATATTTCCAGAAATATTACTAAATTTTGCAACGTCATCAAAGACGCTGACGGAAGCAATATTCACAGAAATATTTTCATAAGTAAATCCTTTGTCTTTAGCTAGCTTGGCATTGGACACCGTTGCGTCAAACTCATCCACTTTAAGGATATCACCTAATGAAAAATTTAGTTTTAAACTACTTGAATCGGCTGAAATTTCATTTGGATTTACGGAATCATAATTCACTCCTTTAAAGGAAACCTCCTGACCCATGATGATTGCACTAAATTCGCCATCCTGAAGTTTGTACTTAGTGACTTTATCTTCAGGCCCCTTTTTTACGGAAACTTTACCTTTTGCACCAGCCAGACCTTCTTTGGTTACATCAAAATTACCCTCCCCGGAAAAGCCAGTTTTTTGTCCAATACTTCCCTTAATATCACTAAAAGTGGCTACTCCAAAAAGATTGATTGAGACAATACTAAGCGAAATATCTCCATGGGTAAGGATATTATTAGATATAGCGAGGTCTTTAACTACGGCGACTAAATTTTCCACCTTAATAGCTTCTCCAACAGAAAGATTCAAATTCAGTCCAACCTCCGAAAAATCAGCAGAAGTAACTTTTTTTTCATTTAAGTTAAAATCCAGTTGGTTCCATTTTGCAAATACTTCCTGACCCATAATTTGAAAAGAAGCATTTCCTCCTTTACTAATTATAGATGGATCAGCAGCATTTGCCTGATGTTTGACCATAGAGCCAAAATTCAGTTTAAATCCGACATTTTCACTTTCAAGATTCAATTCGGGTGGATTTTCAATAACAGAGCCCATGTACTCTGCGGAATAATCCCCCTGGGTATTAACTTTAAAAGTAGCACTGAAGATCCATTTGTCTTTAGCTACTTTTCCTGTAATAAAACTTCCCTGGGTGGTTATTTTAGAAGCCTCCTTATCAAGATTAAAAGATAAACCCTTTAGGACATCCACATTATCTAAAGCATTTTTCTGAATAAAATCAGCTCCTTTATTAAATAAGTCAAAGGCACCATCCACGGCATCATTGGCCATTCCCCTGACTGCTTTGGAATTATTGACGGCAAAACCAGCAATTTTCCCTAACAGAGAGTCATTCATAGCGGCACCCAACGCATTATCTTTTCCAGTTAGTGCAGTTCCTTTTTCGTTCAGGTCTAACTCACTTTTGATTAATTTTTTGGAATCAACATACCCTTCCTCATCTTTATAAACACTTAATTTTTGTTTCGCTGTGTCATTAAAGTCGTAATTAATTTGAACGGGAGTCCAGCCAATTTCTTTATCTTCATTTGCCTGGTCGATCTTTACCGGAATTAAATATTTCAGTTTTTTGGGATCGAAATTGTCTGACAATTCAAATTTTTCAGTTTTAACTCCTAAAAGTCCAAGGCCAAACCAACCTTTATCTTTTGGAAGAGCGCCGGATTTAATTATTTTGGACGCATTTTTTTTATCTTTTTTATTGGATTCAATGATGGTATTTACCACCTCCGTTTTCCTTAGAGACGCTTTCTCGGTAATAAATCCACTTTTATTGTAGCTATTGGAAATTTCCTCTCCTTTTTCTTCAGGTGGTTTATCTTGATTTTCATCTGGATTAATATTGGCGGCAGGTGTATCAGATGCTACGGTTTCAATAGCATCAGCAAGTTCTGGCTTTTTCTCCAAATCCATTTCCGGCTTCACCGCCTCCTCTTGAATATCCGTAGAATTTTCATTTTCAGCCTTCTGAACAGGAGTAGGAGGAGGTGTAATAAGTTGAGTGAGTGAATTATTCAAATTACCCTCAACTTTTGCATTTCCACCAATACTTAAGGCCCTTGCACCCATTGCATCGGCCTCATTTTCCAAATGTTGTTCATCATTTACAGGAATCTGCTTTTTCCTTTGCGCAGCCTGTTGGGAAGCCATAGCCTGAATAGACCGTAATTTCTCCGCTTGCGGACTGGCATCCGCCATTTCTTTTATTTTCTTTAGTTGCTTTGACCGAGGATTATCCTGGTAAGTTTCCTGAAGGGCAGGCTCCGACATGGCATGCTGATGTACCAAACTTCTTGGGGTAGTCTGTTCCTTCCCAGGATCTAGTTTATCAGCATTTGCACCCATATTTAAGGATAATGAATAAAGATAGACACTTTTTTCAATGTTAGCATTTCCAAACCTTTATTTATCCCCAATTAACTTCCTTGACGCCTAATTTATTTAATATGGTTTCCCAATAGTGCTTCAGATTTTTCATATTAGCTGGTGTACTAATGCCTACATCAGGCGTCTTAACATGAACGATAATCCCTTGCAGGTAAGTTCTATCTAAATTTAAATAATTAGCTCTTACTAATTTCAAATCTTTATCTGCCCTAAGGACAACATTCGCAAGGGTCAATTGGCCAATGTTTTTAAGATTTATAAAATTAGATGTTTGGATCATATCAGAGAAAATATATACGTGTAAATCTGGATTGATTTTTCCATTGGCATTTGCTTTGAGCATCATTTTCCTTTGATTACAAGCCGTTTCTATGGCTCCGAAAATATCGGTACTGTTTTTTGTTTGCGTACTTGCCTCCAGTTGAAGAGTTTTAACCAAGGAATCGAGCACATTTCTCCTGAAGAAATTAAGTTGTTTTTGATAGTTACTGACACAAACCTGTTTCTTCAGGGATGGTAATTTTTCATCGCAGTTAGGTGGCGACACTTTAAAAGATTGACTGGCCTTTGAAGCTGAGGTATAACCGTGGATAAAATAGACTTTTAAGCCATCGTATCCTTTATAAAATCGCTGAACAATCAGTTCCTCCATTTCCGATTTTGCCTGGACTAAAATAGCCCCCGTATATTTCACGCTCTCCGTTTTGTCTATAAAAATCAGCGTTTCACGGGGATTTTCCTCAACTAAATATAGATTGAATACTAAAAATAAATAGATGAGCATGGTTTTAATTTTATTGTTGTGAAATATTATTTCTTAGAAGGATATAAGGTCTTGGCGAAGTCTTTTGATTGATATAATGTAAGCCCTGTTTTTTCAGATTTGACTCAGAAAATTCAGAAGCCATTTGATGTCCATAATCGTGGATTTTACGCTGAAAATGCTTCAGTTTCTCTGTTCTTACTTTTTTAAACTCTGCTAAATCAGTTTCCGTTTTTTCCATTTCCTCCATGAGCATTTTCCATTTTTCGTCTAAACTCATGCCCTGACAATGTTTGGCTTCATCTCTTTCGTAAAATGCCTTTAATTCAAACAGCTTTTCTATTTTCTTGTCGGCCAGGCGAATTTGTCGATGGTTTATTTTCAATACTATCTTTAACCATGCTCGTTTCACTCTTTTCCTTAATTCAGGCAGACCCATACCTAATAAAATGGCCCCACCCAAAGCAAAAAGAACACCAGATACAACAACTACAAAAGCAGTGACATTATCAGTTTTTTCAGGACTGGTGGTTACTGACGAACCAGGTTGAGCATTCAGAGGCATACTACCACTAATATCATTTTCATTTGTTGCCTGCATGGTATTAAAATCCTCAAAATCCTTCAATCTCACGTAACCTGTATTAATCAATAGACCCAAAGCGGCTAATGCTACCAGGATAATAAGGACGTTAAAATAATTTTTATTTTTATTTAATTTGTAGGGTTGCTCGATAAGTCTGTCATAAGCAGGTTTTAATAAAAATGGAATGGCAGCGAGCGCCAAGGCAAAAATGAAGGGACTCGGATTAAATCCGAAAATTTTACTTTCACCAAAAATTTCACCATCTAAAAGTAGTTGGGTAGAAACAACCGTTAAGGAAATGATAAAATCTGCTGAAATGAAAGCAAGAGCAGCGACAAGCATTAAAACTAAGGCAAGGAGAGAATTTTCGAGAATAATATCCTTTATTTTTAATTTTAAAGAGGCCACAATATCTTTTAACTCATCTCTTTTGGCCGTGTTTTCAGCTATCTGTTTATCCCATAGCGATGTTAATTCTCTCCTTCCAAAAAGGTCCATTAAGTCATTTTTCAGGACAGCAGCGGTCGATTGTTTCTTTTCCAATTCGTTGACCTTTCCATTAACACTTTCATATTCTGTACCTCCCTCTGATTGTTCCTGAAAGGCACTTTTGTCCATACCAATCTGAGCGTCCAACACTCCGTGAGGGAAATGTTTTTGCAGTTCAACCGGGAAATTAAAGGGTAATTGTTGAATTTTATTATTGATAGACACCTGGGAAGAGAAATTATTCGGTTTCTGAGAGATGTCGGTTTCCGTGGTATTTAGCATATTCTTATTTTTTATTGATATAAAAAGAAGTAGAAAGATTGAACTCCATAAGAAATAAATCTTTCCGTAAAGCTTTTAATTCCTCCCATTCTTCGTGCGTGGGCAAATAAATATATTTACTTTCAATGCTTCGAATTTCCCTTTCTTTTAGTTCAATCGCCTGATTATTATATTTCATTTTTTCCTTCGTTTTATTTTTTTCAATCCAGTAGGAAAAAGAGGATTTTAAAGCGTCCATCCCTTTAGGAAACGTAAAATGTAAGATTAACCAGCATAGCGTAATGATACTTAGCGAATAGACGACGATCCATTTTATTCTAACTAATTCTTCAGGCACAAGGAGCAGAAAAAACAGGTAAAACAATAAGCCAGCTAAAACGAGGTTCAAAATAGAGAGACCAAAAAGTTTCAAAAACGAGCCATTGCTGATTGGAAAATCGCGGGTCAATCTAAAATTTTCCTCCTTAACGCCCAATATATCTTCTGTTATTTGAGCTAATCGTAGTAAAATCTTCTCTGATTCTTCGACACTAAAAACCCCCTTTTTTCTATAAAATTGCAGGTATTGCCAGTCATGATATTTATCAATGAGCTGGACAGAAGGATCTGGGTTTGCCTTAATTTTACCAGCTATTGCGCCTTCATCTCTTATGGTTTCCTCGTCTGTAAGCCAGGAAAGAAAAGCAAGATTATCAATCCGGGCAGTTGAATTCACCCCTTCATCATTTTCCACATTTTTTAAAATAGCTAGAGACATTTACTCCTTTTTAATGGTACCAATATAATTTTCATCTGAAAATTTCAATAGATTTCTATCTAAGAATATTCTATAAACTAAGCCTTTTGCGCCCCTTATACTATAATTATCTACTAAACTAAAAGTCATCAACAACTTAAGTTTATGTTGAATTCTACTTATTTTCTGATTTAAACTTCCGCTTAGCGGGTCGATTAAATCTTTAATAGATTTTTCCATTTCCATAACATCAGAACGGCTGGAGATACGCATGTAGATATTTCTCAACTCCATTTTATGTTTATAGATATCTTTTAAAATTATACCTTCCGGATGTTTAAGGAACAAGATGTAAACCACCTTAGAGAGCGTAGGCATTTTAAGTTCAATATCGCCGTACTCGGGGAAAAAGATGCGATAATTCCGATCAATCAAAACAGAACTAACCACATTTTTTCCTGTGATAACGCTACTATTTTGTAACAAATAATTGACTTTGGCATTCAGGTCCTGGTCCTCTGTTTTAACTTCACTTAATACTTTCATCAAGAGGCTAAGCGATACGGAGAGATTTTTAGATGTAAAAATTTCGCGAAGTTTTAATTCCAATTCCCGTTCTTCTCGTTGTTCTTCCTCATCCTTGATTCTATTATCTAAACTATAAAAATGCTCATTTGGAATAGGTCTGAGCTGTAAAATATATTTGACAAAAAAAGCATCCAGGATTTTTTTGTCATCTTCATCTGGAATTTTTAATGATGTGTAAGTTGCTTCTTTCCGGAAATAATTTACATATCTCAAAGTGGCTGTACCCTTAAATTCGGGCAAATTTCCAATATTTACGAGTAATTCATATAATTCGCGTTCCGATTTGCTTGACAGGATACTGACAACCCCTTGGAGTTCACTATCTGATAAAGCGTTCCATTCTGGACAATGATATCTAAGATAATCTAATGAAAACTCCTTTGTACCTAAGGTAATAAATGTGGGAAAATGAAGGAAATGAAAACCCCTTTTTGTCGCTTGTTCTTGAAGCACGTCATAATTTTCCAGCACATATTGATTGAAAAAAGGCCTGTTTTCGCTGCTTATAAGTAGTATGGTATTAAAATCAAATCCAGGGATTGAAGTTCCCTGGATATACGGATTGAATGCCGCATTGTCTTCAAATAAGGTATATTTTGAAAGAATACCTCTATCACTATTCTCCTCAGGTGCCCAGTGGGATACATTGGTATTGAACCAGTTTTTGCTTTGAAAACCATGGTGTTGGGATAATTCAAATTGCTGGTTTGTCAAAACAACCAAACAGCAACAACCTACTTTCAAATTAGCCTTTGTCATATATACAAAAAGATCGGGAAATGTTTCTAGCTGAATATATTCATGTACCCAACCCTTTTCTTTTAAGGTCACCAAAGCTAATTGTTCCTCTTCTGTCAAGGCCTCATACCCATAAATGATAACAGGTTTACTACATAATTTAATAATTTCGTAAGCTGCGTAAATATCTTCCTTAATGATGATGAAATCCTTGTCCCAATCGTCCGGAGGAGGTTTAAAAAAAGTTTTTTGAAAACTCATCCTGGCTTTTTCAGCCATCTTAGCAAAAATCGCGGATTTACTTTTATCGGGATTCGTCAAGTATACAAAACCTTCGATTAATAATAAAATTGGCAAT
Organism: Bacteroidota bacterium; assembly: GCA_014190515.1. GTDB lineage: Bacteria > Bacteroidota > Bacteroidia > Chitinophagales > Saprospiraceae > BJGN01. The sequence continues at coordinate 6,063 of BJGN01000014.1, read as the reverse complement.
AATACTACAACTACAAATCCGACGACAAACACTGTAATATTGCTTAATGGATATTGATTGAAGCTATTATATCTTCCAACTTTTTTATACTCATATTTGAGATTTTGAAAAAGGTGAGGATGTTTTGGTAAGAAAATGGCTGACTGAGCCAGATAATTCGGCATACTTTAATCATTTAATCGTTTGGTGTCCATACAAAATAAGGTTTTTCACCTTTTACATCGGGAAAAACCAATCTTATACTGGCAATGCCGGATTCATTGTACATCTTCCATTCCTGGTTATTAATAATTACATAACTTTTATTGTAGTCTTCAACAAAATAATTCAATTTTCCATTATCATCGGGGATAATTAATACCTGGTCACAATAGGAATCTTCATCAAAAAAGTAAAAAACAGTGGCTATATCCGTAAAAACCCTAATATAGTAATTTTTATCGGAATCATAGTCACTAGTTAATTCATAACTTTTCTCTGAAAATTCTTTTTTGATATCAGATACAGAGGAACCGAGTCTAGCCTGCCCTGAAACCTCCAGAAACAACATAGACAACGCAAAAATGAATGCTAATTTCATGCCTCTTATTTTTCCATCAAAAGTCGTACAATCGCGACCATTAAAAGAATGTTTGCAAGGTTGCAAAAGAGGAAGGTGAAGGCAGGCTTTGGTTTAAAAAAACAAAAGATGAATTTACCAGCTAGAGGATATAAATAATTTATTTGGTTAAAACTCCATTTATTTTACGCCAAATACCCAAAGGATTATTGTCTTTTAAGGCATCAGGAAGTAAATCGTCTGGAAAATTCTGGTAACATAGCGGGCGAACAAAACGTAAAATGGCACTTGTTCCTACAGAGGTGAACCGACTATCGGTGGTAGCTGGAAATGGTCCTCCATGGTTCATAGCATGCGTAACTTCAACACCCGTTGGCACGTTATTTAGAATCAATCGTCCACATTTATCTCTGATAGTTTCTATAAGTGACTTATTGGTTGTAAGATCTGAAGATTCCGCCATGATGGTGATGGTGAGTTGCCCTTCTAATTCATCCATAATCCGGTTCAATTCTTTTATATCCTTACAGGCAACAATCAAAGAAAAAGGACCGAAAACTTCCTGATGGAGAATTATATTTTTCAAAAAAGAAGCTCCTGAAACGATACCCACGGCAGGATGACCATTCAACTTATTATCATCTTTTTCAACCATCTGGATATTTATATCTGGTTGATTTGAAAAATATTCTAAGGTCTTTTCAAAATTTTGTGCAATGCCCTCATGAAGCATGGGCGCTGCATTTTTTTGCATCATTTTTGATGTAAAATGATTCATAAAAGTGGTAAACTCTTCACTTTCCAAACCTATGAGCAGACCTGGATTGGTACAAAATTGACCCACGCCAAGGGTTACAGCATCGGCTAATTGTGTTGCTAATGCTTCACTTCGTTCTTTCAGCGCAGCTGGAAATAAAATAACCGGATTAACACTCCCCATTTCTGCAAAAACCGGAATAGGTTGTTTGCGTTTATTTGCCAGATCAAAAAGAGACTTTCCTGCAGTATAGGAACCCGTAAAGGCTACTGATTTTATAGAAGGGTGTTGGGTAAGAAATTGCCCAACTTCTATGCCTCCCTCGACATGGGCAAATACGCCTGCTGGCATTTTTGTTTTTAAAGCTGCCGCCTGGATAGCTGAAGCAACCAAGGTAGAAGTTTTAATATGAGATGGATGACCTTTAACAATAACAGGACAGCCGGCAGCCAAGGCAGAAGCGGTGTCACCCCCTGCTGTTGAGAATGCCAAAGGGAAGTTACTTGCACCAAAAACGACTACGGGTCCGATAGGAACGAGCATTTTACGTAAATCTACTTTAGGTAATGGCTGGCGATCAGGAATGGCCAGGTCAATTACGGCATCCACCCAGGAACCTTCTTCCAATAATTCGGCAAAAAGTCTTAATTGACCTGTCGTTCGGGCCCTTTCTCCTGTCAATCGAGCCAGTGGCAAATGACTTTCATTGGCAGCGGTTTCAATCAAATTATCCCCAAGATGCTCAATATCTAAAGCTATTTGTCTTAAGAAATCAGCTTTTTGCTTGCCAGAATAATGAGAACATAATTTACTTGCACTTTCGGACGCAACTAAAATTTCGCCGATTTCCTTAAAATCTTTATCCATTCTTCACTTCAAATTAAAATTTCAGCTATTTGCTCTGATAATATTCTCCAGTTCAAGAAAATGTTCAGGCGTAGGCATAACCAAAGGGGGACGAACATCACCTGCACTTCTACCGATAATTTTCGCTCCAGCCTTGATTAGACTAACAGCATAACCGTTCTTTTTACCTCTTAAACGAACTAAAGGAATATAAAATTTCTGGGTTATTTCTTTTACCGTTGAATGATCCCCTGCCCGTAAGGCTTTATAAAATTTATTGGCCAATTCAGGTACAAAATTAAAAGCGGCTGAAGAATAAGTATTTACCCCAATGGATAAATAGGCTTCAGAAATGATTTCAGCCGTTGGTACACCGCCAATATACGAAAGTCGGTTTCCCACAGTCTTAATTGTATCATTCAAATCTTGCATGTTACCTGTACCATCTTTCAGACCAATCAAATTTGGACACGTATCAGCTAATTTTTTGATATATTCAGCGGAAAGAATACCATTTCCACGATTATAATAAATAACCGGCAAAGAAGTATTATTCAGGATGGTTCTGGCATACTCAAAAACGCCCTCCTGAGGACATTCTGTTAAATATGGAGGGAAAAATAAAAGGGCATCGATCCCCGCATTTTCAGCCATTTTAGCAAAAGAAATGGCCTCTGGAATGCTTCTGCCTATACTGGAAATTACAGGCACTCTACCTGCTGTTGTCTCAACAGATACTTTAATAATTTGCTCATATTCACTGGCAGACAATGAGAAAAATTCTCCAGTACCGCCAGCTACGAAAATGGAAGAAACGTCATTGTTTACAAACCATTCAATTCGATCTGCATAAGTATCGGCACTAAATTCGCCTTTTTCATTAAAATCAGTGACAGGGAAGGACAATAAGCCATCTTCGAGGGCTGATTTGATTTTTGATAATTCCATGATTATTTTAGGATTTACATCTATTTTTAATTAGCTGCCTCATCTGATAGTGCTTGAAGCATCGCTTTGATATAGCCATAACAAAAGGAGAAAGCCTGATCTTGAGAACCTTCTAAATGATGGTGAGGAACATGGTCCGGCATAATCATTCCATCAAAACCGACATCACGTAATGCACGTATCACCTGAAAGAAATTCATTTCACCATTATCGGGATAAACCTCCATAAAATTATTGAAAGCACCTTTAATATTCCTTAGGTGAACATTAAAAATTTGTTTGCGATCACCAAAATATTTTATGATTGGGAAAATATCATTTTTGGGGTCTTTTAAACCTTCTGCAATGGAACCGATACAAAAATTAAAGCCATGATAAGGGCTTTTGGACAGGTTAGCAAATCGTTTCATTCCTTCGAAAACTTCTGGACTATTCCAACGCATGATGCCTCTGTAAGCAGCTGGTACTGGAGGATCGGCGATATGATTTGCCAATTTAACCTTGTATTCTTCCGCAACAGGCAAACAACGTTCCAGCATATAGGTGATACGTTCAAAAATCTGGTCAATAGATACATCGCCAGCCACCGTTTTAGGTTGGTTCATTTTCAGAGCTTCCGCATAGTTCCATGTAGAATACTCGGCATTGCCTCTTTTGGGATCAATGGTTTTACCAGTGCGTAAAACCGGTAGAATGGTGGTATTGTAATTCAATACTTTAATCCCTGATTTGGCTGCTACCTGAATCATCTGTTGTAGCATTTCAATCTCCCTGTCTCGTTCCGGACTTTTACCCAACATAATATTGGGTAAAAGTTGTTTATCTATGCCCGCCGAAGTTAATGGCCAGTGATAGGCATCAAGACTGATTCCATATTTTTCACATGCATCCCGTTTTGCCAGTGAATCATCTAAATCCCAACCTTTCCCTTCAATAAATTTAGGCATACCACCATCTATATTATAAACGCCATGTCGGGCTTTAAATTCCAGATTTTCGATGGTTGTGCCACCTGATTGACACCCCACTTTCATTAAAACCTGTTTTTTAGGTAGATTTTCAGGTTTAATGCCAGGGTTAGCCATAGATTGTTTGGCCCCAAATATGGATGGTAAAATGGCACCAATGGTCATTGTTTTAATTACATTCCTACGTTTCATCACACACGAAATTTGTGGTTTAAGAAATTTGATGTAATGGTTAATAATAAAATTATATTAAACCATTGGATAAAAATGAGCGGCAATCATGGTCAAAACAAGACCTGAAAGACCCATTATAGTTTGCATGGGTGCAATAGTTTTCATGGCTTCCTGTTCAGTTAAATTACTTGTTTTGCACATAATCCAAAATCCAGCATCATTCATCCAGGGTATCAGTTTTGCGCCAGCACCTATGGCCAGACATAAATATACCGGATGAAAGCCCAGATTTGCATTTTGTGCCATACCAGCCAAAATACCCGCTGCAGTAATTAGGGCCACGGTGGCTGATCCTTGAGCTGTTCTGACTATGGCGGTAATGAAAAAAGCCAATGGAATCAGTGCCATTTGATAATCTTTAGTCAAGTCAGCAATTCGACCACTAATACCTGTTTGTTGTAACATACCCCCAAAGGCGCCGCCTGCTGCTGTTATTAGAATAATACCTCCACCTGTCATCAACGCATTTTGAGTAAAAGCTGTCATCGCTGATTTATCGCTTTTTTTCTGATAGGCTAAAACCAAAAGAGCAAATACAGCCCCCATAAATAAAGCAATATTTTTATCTCCAAAAAACAAAACCACTTCCATAATACCATTAAAAAAACCAGAGGAAGTCAAGGGTGCATCAGATGTATGAAACGCTTCCACAGCAGATCGTATGCAAATGGTAACTAATGGAAATACGGCGGGTAAAAGGGCTAAACTTAATCTTGGTAAATCCTTGTCACTTTTATTAGCAATGGCCGCAATATCCTCCAAACGGGCATCTGGCGAATCCCTTAAGGTAATAGTAGTATTTCTATTTAACCATAGGGCTACAAAATAACCAATGGTAATGGTACAAAGACCTAATATAGTTCCACAAACCATCATCAATCCGATGGGAACATTCAATGCACCGATTAAAAATAATGGACCGGGAGATGGTGGAACAAACGAATTGGCCATAACGCCTCCGGCAATGACAGATAAAGCTAATAGCAGATAATTTTTTCCAATGCGCATACTCATTGCCTTCGCTAACGGCATCATCAAGAAAATAACGGTATCTACGAACACGGGAATGGTTAAAAAGAAACTACTTAAAATGAAACCGATAGCGGAATGCTTTTCCCCTGTCACTTTCAGCATGGCTCGAATTATTCTTTCTGCGGCACCACTATCAAGCATTGATTTTCCAATGATAGCTGCCATCGCAATCAAAATACCAATTTTAGCACAGGTATTTCCAAATTCAGTGCCAATACGTTCTCCAATACTTTTATGTGACAACTTCAACGCTTCAGCAGCAGCTGTTCCTTTGGCCAGATAAAACTGTTCGACAGCTATGGTTGGCGTCAATAAAGCCACAGCTACAGCGGCTAACAATAAGGCTAAAAACGGATGGAGTTTTAATCCAATGATACCTCCAACTACAATTACAATGCCTACTAACAAGATAAAAATAGGGTCTGTCATGTGGGATTTTATTTTTTGATTTTCATTTTTAAATTCGAAAATCATTAAGGTTAAAGATCGGTTTCAGGTTAGTGGACACATAGGCGTCCTATTTTTGATTCAAAATAATCATCCTACCATCGGACAGGTTTAAATTTCCAATTCGGGATTTTTTTCTGCATTTCAGGTTCATCATCCCGCTTTTTTAAGCCACAAAGCAAATAATTTTGATGCAAAACGGCCAATGCTTCACGATCTAATTCTACACCAAGTCCAGGCGCTGAAGGAACTGCTACGGAACCTTCTTCAAA
>BJGN01000013.1 GCA_014190515.1 Bacteroidota bacterium | reverse complement strand
GTAATCATTTACAATGACAAAAACTTCGCCAGCGTTTTTAGTTGAAACTTCAATATATGGAATCCATGAACCCGCTTTTACACCGGGTAGAGACCCGCTAAGATTGGTCCACGTTTTTCCACCATCGCGGGTAAGTTGTAAATTGCCATCATCAGTGCCTACCCAAATTACATTTTTATCTAAAGGACTTGGCGCAATAGCTAAAATGGTAGTGTGATTTTCAGCGGCAGTATTGTCAATGGTCAAACCACCGGTAGAATCCTGCATTTGTTTGATGGGATCATTTGTGGTAAGATCGGGAGAAATAATTTCCCATGTTTTCCCACAATCAGTGCTTTTGTGCACAAATTGACTGCCAAAATACAATCCACAAGGTTCAAAGGGATTTTGGGCAAAGGCAGCATTCCAGTTATATCGCAATTCAATTTTCGGATCAGGATGGGTTGGTTTAATACCTTGTGTTCTTCCTGTATTCAAGTGTACCTGACCCACATTTCCACCCTGTGACATGGCATAAGCTTTGGTCGCATCTGTTGGATGAAAACTCACATCAAAACCGTCACCGAAGTAAATTTCCTGCCAATCGGTATTCCTTATATTGCCTTGTTGCCAGATGGAACTTGGTCCAACCCAGGAACCATTGTCCTGCATGCCTCCACCAATACGGTAAGGAATAGATAAATCGTAATTCACATGATAAAACTGACCTACAGGAATATTTTCAATGAATCGCCAGGTTTTTCCCATGTCCCTAGAAATATTTAATCCACCATCATTACCATCAATCAGATAATTTGGGTCTTCCGGGTGAATCCAAAAAGCATGATGGTCTGGGTGCACCCCAGAATAAGGAAGGAGGGTTTGGAACGTTTTTCCACCGTCTTCACTTCGGGTAACGAGGGAAAATAGATTGTAAATTCTATTTTCATTTTTAGGATCCACATAAATTTCGTGGTAGTAAAATGGTCGGTCACTTACCCCTTCCCCTTTTCCAACCAAGGTCCATTTGAAGCCGCCATCGGTCGATTTATAGAGACCATTTTCCTTAGCTTCCACTAACGCATAAATGATATTGGTTTTTGAACGGGCAATCGCCAATCCAATTCTACCGAGCGGACCTTTCGGTAAACCATCAGCATCGGTTCTTTTAGACCAGGTATCGCCACCGTCAAAAGTGACATGTAGGCCAGAACCAGGACCACCAGAATTAAAAAACCATGGTTTTCTGCCATATTCCCACATAGCTACCAATATTTTATTGGGATTACTTGGATCAGCAACCATATCAGCTACGCCCGTTTGGTCGTTCACGTAAAGAATTTTCTCCCATGTTTTTCCGCCATCTTTTGTTCTGAAAACGCCTCTTTCCGGATTTGGACCAAATGGGGAACCTTGAGCCCCAACATAAACAATATCAGGGTTGTCGCGGTGAATGATAATTCTGTGTATCGTTTTGGTATTTTCCAAACCTAGACACTTCCACGTTTTTCCCCCATCACGGCTTCTGTAAATTCCTTTTCCCATGTTTTGAGAATTCCGGGGATTTCCTTCACCCGTTCCAACCCAAATATCCAGCGGATTTTTCTGATTTAAGGCAATTGACCCAATAGACAGATTGTCCATTTCATCGAAAAGACTTTCCCAAGCAGTTCCTCCGTTATTTGAGCGCCATAATCCACCCGATGCAGCACCGGCATAAATAATCTGAGGATTAGTTAAATCGACCTCAATGGCAGTAATTCTACCGCTCATACCAGCCGGACCGATACTCCTCGGTGAAATGCCTTTTAATCTTTTCAGGTCAATTTCCTGACCATAAGATAGATTGAAACATAAAAAAGTGAGCAAAAAGGCCCATACTTTAATTTGAAGTTGCTTCATTTTGATTGTTTTTTAATAAAGTAGGTTGCTTATTTAACAATTATTAGGATTACTGAAACAATAAAATTAAATTTATCGTTATCAAGTTTTAAAATTAACCAAAAAAGTAAGAATATGAAAATTAAGATGTTTGTTGCCTTTTTGTTTGCAGCCTTTTTATTTGGTTCAAATACCACCATATCAGCTGCACCCCCTAAAAAAGTAAGCTTCACCGTCGCTGGAAATTGCGGTATGTGTAAAAAACGAATTGAAAAAGCTACATCAGGATTGGAAGGTATCGTTGAGGCCGTTTGGTCAACAGAGACAAAAAAAATGGTGGTAAAATACAATGCAAATAAAGTCTCTGTTTCTGATATTAAGAAAAAGATTGCCGCAGTAGGTCATGATACCGATGAGTTCAAGGCATCTAACGAAGTGTATGATAAACTGCCAGGATGCTGCTTGTATGACAGAATGCAGTAAATTAAGGTTTTTAATCCTTTTTGTTTGGGCAAATCTTTATCTTTCTTTGATTGGATTTGCCCAAATCTATTCCAAACCTTTCATCATTGAGGAATTACCGTCGCCAGGTAAAATGGGTGCGGTTCCTAATCTTTTTAAAGACCATGATGGAAAGGTTTGGCTAAGCTGGGTAGAATTTCTGGACGATTCAACCGATGTGTTAAAATATTCCCTTTTGGAGGACGACAAATGGTCGACAGGAAATACTATTTCCCAAGGTACCAACTGGTTTGTCAATTGGGCAGATTTTCCCTCCTTTTCCCGTTTTCCTGGCCTGAAGGAAAACTATCTTTTAGCACATTGGTTACAGAAAAGCGCTGATGGCACTTTTGATTATGACATCAGAATTTCCATAAATAAACCTGGCCTTTCAAATTGGTCTCCTTCTACCATTTTACATCAGGATGGTATTCCCGCAGAACACGGATTTGTTTCTCTTTTGCCTGAAAAAGAAGGTAAAATAAGGGCATTTTGGTTAGACGGCAGGCTGACTAAAGGTCATGAAGAGGAAGCTAAAGAAAGTAAAGACGAACATGGTGGGCATCATGGAACGATGACTTTACATACCGCTTTGATAGATACCAGCGGTATGGTTTCGGATGAAAAGATGTTGGATTCTCGTATTTGTGATTGTTGTCAAACGGCTGCTGCCATGTTGGAAAATGGACCTGTTGTCGTTTACAGGGATCGTTCGGAAAGAGAGATTCGAGACATCAGTATTGTTCGTTTTGAAAATGGGGGCTGGTCTGAACCTACCTCTATTTACAACGATGAATGGATGATTGCGGGTTGTCCTGTAAATGGGCCTGCCATTTCGGCCCACAAAAATAAATTAGCTATCGCCTGGTTTACAGGAAAAAATAAAAAAGGAGAAGTAAAAGTTATTTTTTCAGAAGATGGGGGTCTGACTTTTGGTAAACCAGTGGTTATCGATAATAATGGTCCTGTGGGACGTGTCGATATCCATTGGTTAAATGAAAAACAAACGGCCGTAAGCTGGGTCAGTAATCAGAACAAATCAGCAAAAATATCGCTACAGATTATTCATTCTAATGGAAAAAAAGGTATTCTTCAACAAATTAAAGATACCAGTGCGGAACGCTTAAGTGGCTTTCCTATATTAGTTCCTTATAATAATGGCTTTATTTTATCCACTACAGAGGTGAATAGCGATAAATCTACACAGATAAAAACGTATCGGTTAAGTACCCCAAAATAATCTACACCTCCCTAAAGTAGAGACGCGATGCTTCGCGACTTTTCCCTGACAGGTTTCATATTAAATATTATCGCAAATATTGGTTTGAATCATGATTTACAGGATTTATAGGATTAACTATAACGTCGTTGGATAAAATGGGAAGGTAACTATTAAATGGTGATTTCATCTCACGGTCTCCCGCCGTCGAGTTACACGTCGGCGAAAAAAAATGAACAATGAATAATACAAATCCAATTATCCTTCTGGAACATATCAAAGACGTAAACTAAAAATCCTATTAAATCCTAATCAAGTTTTTTAAATTTATGTGGAACAAACGGAGCTGCTTAAGCTATATCCATTTAGAAATCATTTTAAATTCTAAAAACATGAAAATGAAAAAATCTATTATTTGGAGCATTCTGCTTCTAATGGGTACCAAAACCATGTTGAATGCACAAGATCCATTAGCTAGTTTTACTACTCAAAGAGATCTGGTAAAGATCGAAGCCTCTTTATCTACAGCTGGAAAGACATTATTAGCCAGTGAAAAAAGGGAATATGAACAACTGAAGAGAAAGTCTTACCGATTTAGCCCAAACAGATGCATGAATTACCCTTTGACAAGTTTGGCAAGTTTGATGAAAGAAGACATTTCTCCAGTGCTACTTAAAAAAAACATTGAGTCGAATCTGGCAAAATTGCCATCTGTTAAAAAGTCTTTTGAAGCTAAGGGAATCAGGTGGAATCCAGCCTGGCTTATAGATATCACTACGATAGATTGGAAAAAAATTCTATTAGGCGCATCTGGCTGCACACTGAATACCAGTATTCTAAGTCCTGTAAAAGATCAGGGTAATTGCGGGAGTTGCTGGGCATTTGCCGCAGGTGCAGCTTATGAACACGGATATAAATTGACATTCGGCGGCGCAAAAGATGTTTCTGAACAGGATCTTTTGAGCTGCGGCCTGAATTGTTCGGGTGAAAATGCAGGTAGCTGTTCAGGTGGTTGGGAATATAAGGCATTAGATTACATGTTATGCACAGGCGCGGCAAGTGAATCTGCTTATCCTTACATCAATGCGGGAACTACTGCGGAAGCAGCTTGTGTTAGTAATCCAAAATCTATGAGTCTGGCAGGTTGGGTTCGAATTGGAACATCATATCCTTCCGATGATGTAGTAAAAGCAGCTATTGCAACCTATGGAGCTGTAACTACGGCTGTTTATGCAAGAGGTTGGACTGGTTATGGTGGAGATGTCATGGATGCCTACCCAAATGGTTCAGCCGAACTGGTTTCTTCTTCCGGGGCAACTATTAACCATGCTGTTACCATTGTAGGATGGTGTGATACAAAAGGAGCATGGATTGTAAAGAATTCATGGGGTGACGACTGGGGACCATACAGAGGGTACTGTTATGTAAAATATGGCCACTATAATATTAACGCAAGAGTGCACGCCGCTCTTCCTAATCCATAAAAGAGTTAAGGTCTTATCATGTAGTATTTAATCTTCATCAAAGGTTGCAGATAATTCAGTTTATCTGTAGCCTTTGTTTATTCTTCGTTATGAGGACAATTATGGACTTTACTAATCAGATTTTGATGTTCTTTCAACATAGTTTGGGCGGCCTGATAAAGTTCCTCGAAATGCATGACCAGAATGTGCACATCACGGGGAACTTCCTCGCCCCACTGTTTGGTTTTAAACATACAACAGGTGTGTAAACCTTTAAAAACAGCTTCTAATTCTTTGGCGCGAAATAAAAAATTTTCAATATCAGGTAAGGTGGCTGGTAAAATAGTATTTTCCCTTTGTAAACCTTTGGATAGGTCTTCAAATACCAGTTCCTTAATGCTTACTTGAAAAAGCTCGGACATTTTTAAAAGACTATATATTTTTGGCTCTGTAGCGCCATTTTCATAGGAGGCAATGTTCCCTCTGTTTAGGCCAACACGGTTGGCAAATTCCTCCTGACTCCATTGAAACTTTTTCCTTAGCAAACGGAGATTTAAAGCCAGAAAAGTAGCGTTCGTTACATCGTTATCTTGCTGTTCCATAATAAGGTAAGATCATATATAAAGGGTGTCGAATGCTAAATGTTCATATTCAAATACAAAGGAAAGGAATTAATTGTTTAAAGAATGACAATAAAATTTACATTTTTAATTCATTTGTCAGAAAAAAGTCATTTTATGTCGATAAATTGGACAGATTAAAAGATTACTGAAAAATATATTTGCATTCAATGCGTTTTTGGACTAAATTTGTGCAAAAATAGAAACAATGACAGAAACAATAGTTGCCAATTCTTCCATTCAGATTCAGTTAGGTGCTATTCGTTCTTCCTTGCGTGCCTTTGCTCTTAAATTAACGGGCTCGTCCAGTGATGCAGAAGATTTGTATCAGGATACCGCCCTGCGAATTATTATGCACGCAGATAAATTCAATGAGGGCACCAACTTTAAGGCGTGGGCAGTAACCATAATGCGGAATATTTTTATAAATAACTACCGCAAAAAGATTCGAAGAAATATGATTGTGGATCAAACGCCCAATTCTTATTATTTGGATTCAAATGAAGTTAATGAGCCCAACGCTGGGGAAACAGACATTATTTTTAGCGAATTAATGGTACTGGTTGAAGGTTTGCCTGAAGATTTTAAAAGACCGTTCCTTATGGCTTTCGACGGGTACAAATATGAGGAAATAGCAGAGGAGTTAGGTTCTCCACTAGGTACAATCAAAAGTAGAATATTTTTTGCAAGAAAGAAATTGCAAAAGTTGTATAAGGAACGCTATGCCATTTCCAGGGCATAAATTGATATTTCCAAGATAATTAGGAGCATTATTTTTGTTGCCTAATTATCTTGGCTTACTCTATACCAAATATTTCTCGGGGCAAAAATTAGGTTCTGTTTTGAAACCAGCCATCTTTCTGCGTAGGCCGCTCGAAAGTTTCCCTAGGTAAAAAGAATTCTTTTTCCTGCTTTTCGAAAAGTTTTTTACGTTGCCGTTCTTTATAATCTTCCTCTTCCTCTGCATTTTTAAATAAAAAAGCGGTTATCATTCCTGATATGGCGCCCAACAAGTGGCTTTCCCATGAGATACCTTCCTGCCCAGGGAAAATGCCAAAAATCATCGATCCGTAATAGAATCCAACCAATATGGCCAGAGCAATAGAGCGAATATTTCTTCTGAAAATGCCTAACCAAAAAACAAACGCTACTAATCCGTAAATAACGCCACTGGCCCCGATATGAAATACCTGTCTTCCGAATAACCATACGAGGCTGCCCGTTAGGAAGTAAATAAGGAATAAGGCAGGAAACGAAATTCTCCTGTAGAAAAATAAAATGAGGGTCATGAGGGCAAAAAGGGGTGGGGTATTGGACATCAAGTGAGACCAATTACCGTGAATCCACGGACTAAATAATATACCTTTTATCCCAAAATCGGTTCTTGGAAATATACCCAAATTGCCTAAATCAATGTAAGTCAGAAAAGTAACCAAATGAACTAGCCAAAGGATTGAAACCGTCAGGGTAGCTATTTTCAAACTTTGAAAGAAGGAATTCGGGTTTTTAGACTTCATTAATGGGTGTTGATAATCAATTTAAATCTTTGATAAGATCTAAATACTTAGGTGAAATATCTCCTGCTTTTTTAATAGCCTTTTCAAAAGGGGTGTAAGCAATTTCGTTATTTATAATGCCAATCATTACGCCCGATCTACCCTCAAGGAGCGCATCAGTGGCGGCAACACCCATTCTACTTGCCCGCACTCTTTCTAAACATGTGGGACTGCCTCCTCGTTGAATATGGCCTAAGATGGATACTTTTATTTCAAAAATATCCAATTTAGATTTCACGTAATCAGAAATCTGATAAGCTCCTCCCGCCTCATCTCCTTCGGCAACAACCACAATGCTGGAGTTCTTTTTTCTATCGTGAGCATTTTGCAGCACCTTAACCAAATCGTCTAAATCTGTCTTATGCTCTGGAACCAATACTGCTTCAGCACCAGTAGCAATACCAGCAGCCATGGCAATATAACCAGCATCGCGCCCCATCACTTCTACGAAGAATAATCGGTCATGAGCATTGGCGGTATCTTTAATTTTGTCAATGGCTTCCATCGCCGTATTAATAGCAGTATCGAAACCGATAGTATGATCCGTTCCGGCTAAATCGTTGTCGATAGTACCCGGACAACCTACTATTTTAATATCAGGAAATTCCTTCATGAAAATATCTGCCCCTGTAAAAGTTCCGTCACCACCGATAGCAACGATACCGTCAATACCTTCATTTTTAAGATTTTGATAAGCCAGTTTTCTACCTTCTGGGGTCATAAAATCTTTACTTCTGGCAGACCTCAGGATAGTCCCTCCCGTATTTATGATGGAAGAAACGGAGTGTGAATCCATGTTTTTAATTTCACCTTCTATGAGACCTTGATAACCGCGATAGATTCCTGCTACTTCGAGGCCTCTTTTCAATGCGGACCTAACTACGGCGCGAATACAAGCGTTCATGCCTGGTGCATCACCCCCTGAAGTAAATACTCCAATTTTTTTCATAGTTCTAAATTATGCTTAATTATAAGAATCGTCGGCGAACCGTATTGATAAAAGATTTTGCTGCCTCTTTTCTTTCCTCTTTATGCCAATCATGTTGACGGCCAATATTCAGTAAAAATACTTTTGCCTGGTCAAAGTGAGTAAAATTATTTATCATCTTTACCGCTTCTTCCATTTCTGCACTATTTTTTCCAAATAAATCATTTGTGTATAAAAGCCGTTCATTCATACTAAACGTGGAAAAACTTAAATTAGTAATAGCTTGACTAGCTAATCTTTCGGCTAAATTACTAGGTTCTTGCCAAATAAACAAATGGGCTAACCCGCTATCTGATAAGGGTTCAGCAGGTTGAGGGGTTATTTCCGGGGCTACTGGTTCGACTATTTTTTTTTCAAGTTCAAAATTGGCTACCCCTCGTTCGCGACCTAATAAGCCGGTTTCTCTTTTTACCTCGTTCAGCGGCTGCATTTCCCTATCAGGTTGTACCTCCTTCACCCGTTGGATTTCCTTTTCGGGCTGTACCTCTTTTATTGGCTCTACCTCTTTTATATGTTTTACCTCCTTCTCTGGTTGCACTTCCTTAACAGGCGCTTTATTTTGACTTTGGCTCAATGCGATGGTTTCGTAAAACTGCCTTAAATAGCTTAGCATCAGGTCTCTTTCCAGGGGGGAAACGCCAGGTGTGTTTGCATCTATATTTTTATAGAGCGCATTTATTTTGTGTATCAACACGCGTGCTTTTTCCTTGTCCATGATACATTTTCAGGTTGACTTTAGCAAATATTCTTTACATCTATCCTAAAGTTGATTTGTTTATAACGCACAAATATCTAATTTTAACTTCCCAAATGGAAATTAGACAATGAAAATTAATAAAATTTATCATTTGACTAATATTTTAATCAAAAAAGTTCCTTGTCCATGATACATTTTCAGGTTGACTTTAGCAAATATTCTTTACATCTATCCTAAAGTTGATTTGTTTATAACGCACAAATATCTAATTTTAACTTCCCAAATGGAAATTAGATAATGAAAATTAATAAAATTTATCATTTGACTAATATTTTAATCAAAAAAGGATAATATGTTTATTGAGCCCTACATAACAGGTAATCCTAAGGGATGGATTGAAGTAATATGTGGAGGAATGTTTTCAGGCAAAACGGAGGAGTTAATCAGGCGTTTGAAAAGGGCTCGGATTGCAAATCTAAAGGTTGAAATTTTCAAGCCTGCTACAGACAACCGTTACGCTATCAATGAAGTAGTCTCTCATGATGCAAATCAAATTCCTTCTATTGTGGTGCATCGGGCCACGGATATTCTTTCTTTAGTCGAGGAAAAGGAGGTCGTTGGTATTGATGAGGCTCAGTTTTTTGATAACGAACTTGTCTTTGTCTGTAAAGAATTAGCCAATAGAGGTATTAGAGTGATAGTTGCCGGGCTTGACATGGATTATAAAGGGGTTCCTTTTGAACCTATTCCCGCCCTTTTAGCTACCGCTGAATATATAACTAAGGTGCATGCCATTTGTCCCCATTGCGGACAATTAGCTTCCCATTCTTATCGATTGGTTGACGTGGAAGATAAGGTGTTGGTGGGGGAAAAACAGCTGTATGAACCACGTTGTAGAAATTGTTTTAATAAAGGAATGCAATAATGTTTGTCGCTTAAGTTCATATCCAAAATTTTGTTTCCACATTATTTATCAATTAATTCAATTTTATAACTAAGTTTGCGAAAATTTTCTTTTTATCACAACCATTATGTCTTTAATTCCAATTTCCCGTGCGTTAATCTCCGTTTACTCAAAAGATGGTTTAGAACCATTGGCTAAGTTGTTGCATCATTATGGGGTGGAAATTTATTCAACGGGGGGAACTCAAGCCTATCTGGAAAACCTGGACATTCCAGTCGTAACGGTTGAATCACTAACGGGATATCCTTCTATTCTTGATGGAAGAGTTAAAACACTTCATCCAAAAGTTTTTGGCGGCATTCTTGCCCGACGCGAAGAAGGACATTTATCGGAATTAAATGAAATGGATATTCCTCCTTTTGATGTAGTAGTGGTAGATTTATATCCGTTTGAGGAAACGGTTGCCTCAGGTGCAGGTGAAGCAGAAATCATTGAAAAAATTGATATTGGCGGAATTTCTTTGATTAGAGCCGCTGCTAAAAATTTCAATGATGTAGTGGTAATTCCATCGAAATTATCCTATAAACCTTTAGTAGAGGCTTTAGAAAAAAATGCTGGGTCAACAACGCTTGCTGAGCGTTTATCATTTGCCAGAGCTGCTTTTGGTGTCACCTCACAGTATGATGCAGCTATTTATGCCTACTTTCAAGGAGATGAAACCTTTTCGGAATCTCTGCGCCTTACTGAAAATAATAAGGTAAATCTGCGTTATGGTGAAAATCCACATCAAAAAGCTGTTTTTTACGGAGATTTTGATGATATGTTTGAAAAATTAGCAGGAAAAGAACTATCGTTTAATAATTTAACAGATATAGACGCTGCCGTTGGATTGATTTCTGAGTTTGAAAAGGACGGGCCAACGATGGTCATTCTAAAGCATACCAATCCTTGCGGTGTGGCCACCAGATCAACCATCAAAGAAGCTTGGCTGGCTGCCTTAGCTGCCGACCCTGTGTCTGCCTTTGGGGGTATTTTTATATCAAACGTGCCTATTGATATGGCTACCGCGATGGAGATAGATCAGCTTTTTTACGAGGTTTTAATTGCGCCGGACTTTGCTGAAGGTGCATTAAATTTTTTGAGTAAAAAGAAAAACAGAATTTTACTAAAGTTAAAAAAACATAAAATTCGAAACATTAGCGTTAAATCTTTGTTAAATGGCGTGATTGTTCAGGAAAATGACGTTATAACGGAAGGAAGGGAGATTTGTAAAGTAACGACGACGCTGGAACCTACGGAAAATCAGTGGAGAGATATGATGTTTGCGGCAAAATGTTGTAAACACCTGAAATCAAACGTTATTGTTCTGGCTAAAGATAATCAGCTTTTAAGCATGGGTTGTGGTCAGACATCGAGAATTGATGCATTGGAACAAGCGGTGGTTAAGGCAAAAAAATATGGGTTTGATCTGAATGGTGCAGTGATGGCTTCGGATGCCTTTTTTCCGTTTCCAGATTGTGTTGAAGTGGCTGAACAGGCGGGTATTAAAGCGGTGATTCAACCAGGTGGATCAGTAAAAGATCAGGAAAGTATAGATTTTTGTGATGCACATAATATGACAATGGTGATAACGGGAATTAGACATTTCAGGCATTAATTCCTCAAACCAACTAAATGGCAGTTTTTAGCATCTTTATAATAAAATAAACGTTGTGGCTCAAATGGCTAAATTAATCAATAAAGTATGGCTTCTAGTCATTGGACTATCGTTTCTGGGAGCTTTACAGCTAGCTGGACAGTCCACGTCGAGTATTATTCCCAAATATAACTCGCCTTATTCCCGGTTAGGTATTGGTAACTATTATCCAGGATATTTTGCAGCAGCAGCTGGTATGGGGGGAATTGGCGTCGGGTATAACGATCCCACGCATCTCAATCCCCAAAATCCTGCATCTCTCGGTTTCTTGAGAGTCACGGCTTTTGAAGGAGGTATATTTTCTAAGTATAATGTCCTGGGTAACGGAAAGGGTGATAGAGATGACGCCTGGAGCGGAAATATTCAGTATCTAAGTCTTGGTTTTCCCATGCGTAACCCTATTAATGAATCGTTGGAAAGACAACAGCCTACCTCTGGAATTGGCATGGCATTTACTTTAGTACCCTATACTTACGTAGGTTACGATGTAAAATCTACTATTGAAAATCCTGGATTCGGTACAGCAACCAATACGTTGAAAGGAACTGGGGGGACTTACAAACTTGCCTGGTCCAATGGTTTTAGGTATAAAAGTATCGCTGTGGGCCTGGAAACAGCTTATTTATTTGGTAAAATAACTAATTCTCGACGGTTGCAATTAGATTCTTCCTCTATTGCCTATGGTACAGAATTGGCGGACGATATTAGTTTAAGAGGTCTTCGATTAAAAGCGGGTTTTCAGGCTGCTATTGATTTTGGTAAGAAAAAAGATAAGGATAAATCAATTTCAGACTATAAAAGATTACTCATTTCCGGAACATACACTATGGGTGGTTCTGTTCAGACCAATGCCAGTCGTTTTTATAGGAGAGAATTGTATTTAACCACTACTATAGTTGATACCATTTTAAGAGAATTTGATAATATTCAAACAGGGCAGCTTCCCATGGAATTTGGTATGGGGCTTACTTTCGAAAGGTTTAATAAACTTAGAATTAGTGCGGAATATACCGTTGGTAAATGGTCCAATTATGAGTTAACTGCAAAATCAGATAAACTTTTTGATAATTATTTCATTAGATTTGGAGGTGAATTGATTCCAGAATATGCTTCTTATAATAAATTTAGCAGGCGTATTAGTTACAGATTAGGCGCATTTTATGGAACAGACCCCCGAACAGTAAATGGAAAATCTCTACTTCAATATGGCTTTACCATGGGATTAGGCCTTCCCATAGTGGTTCCCAGGCAAACTCCTTCTTTCGTAGATTTATCTTTGGAAGTAGGTCGTTTTGGTCTGAAAGACGCACTAAGAGAAACTTATATCCAACTAACAGCTGGATTTTCACTAAACGATAACACCTGGTTTTACAAACGTAAATTTAACTAATTATGAAGGTTCTATTTCATGGAGTTCTTCCACTACTCCTCTTACTTACTTTGTTTAATAATGCTAATGCCCAGTGTAATTCTTGGGTGGGAAACCCTCGGGAAACGGAAGCGAAAGAGGCTCATGTACTTTACAGGCAGATGGTAAAAGGTAAAACAGCTGCTGATTTGGCTAAATTAGATGATGTATCATTCGGTATTATCTATGATAATTGGCTAAAAGCCTACGAAATTGCCCCAATGGCCGATGGACAAAGAGCAAATCACTACGTGGATGGCGTAGAAATAATGAAGGCTAAGAAAGAGAAATCAACAGATGATGCAGCTAAATTAGCAGCAGATAAACTTATTCTTTCTCTTTATGACCAAATGGCGGTTTGTTATCCAAAGGAAATTGGGTACGCTTTAAGCAGAAAGGCATTTGATATGTTCTATATGCCTTCTTATGGTTATAGTGCAGAAACAGCAGCAGCATTCAAAAATGCTATTGAAAAGGCGGGTAACTCTGCTGAATATATTATTTTGGAGCCTATCGGTCTGGTGGTAAATTATATGTTCAAAAATAATTTGATGACCCAGGCTGATGCAAGATTCTTAGTGGAGAAATCACAGGAAATTGCTGACTTCAATATTTCTAATAATGAGAAATATGGCCAATATTATGAGGCCTCGTATGCAAGAATGGAGGTGCCTCTGGCTGAAGTTGAAGGTAAAATATTCGATTGTGACTATTTTAAAGCAAAATTAGTTCCAGCTTATCAGGAAAATCCAGAAGATTTAGCTACTATTCGCTATACTTTCAACAAATTGAAAACGCAGGGTTGTGCTGATACTGACCCCATTATGGTGGAGTTAAAGACTAAATACGAGGCTAAAGCGGCTAATATGAATGCAGCTATGCAAGAGGATTTTCTAGCTAAAAATCCTGGAATGGCCGCAAGAAAGCTTTATGAGGAAGGAAATTTTAGTCAGGCTATTGCTAAATATCAAGAGGCTATTACCAGTGAAACAGATGAAAGCAAAAAAGCTGATTATTATCTCGGTATTGCTTCTATTCAGTTCCGTCAGTTAAAATCTTACGGTCCGGCAAGGGAAAATGCACGTAAAGCTGCTTCCTTGAAGTCAAATTGGGGTAGGCCATATCTCTTAATTGGCGATATGTACGCTTCTACCAGTAGAAATTGTGGCTCCGATGGGTACACAAGAGGCTTAGCAGTTCTCGCTGCCATAGAAAAATATGCGCAAGCAAGAAATATCGATTCAGAGGTATCTGCCGAAGCTTCAAAAAAAATATCCCTCTATGGTGCATCGATTCCTCCAAAGGATGAGGCGCACATGAGAGGTATTGCAGAAGGTACCAGAGTATCTACGGGTTGTTGGATAGGCGAGACAGTTACGCTTAGATATAATTAATTTCAAACCATTTTACTAGGTTTGCCGAAAGGCCTTGTTCCTCTTTCGGGACAAGGCCTTTACTTTTAAATTTTTTCCTATGAAGTTCTTTAGCTTTTTTTCTTATCTGTTATTACTAATAGCCTTTTTAAGTTGCTCACCTAAAATGAAGGTGGTCACTACCACGGAAAATGTACCCGTCACTGATACCTTGCCTAAAGTAGAGAGACCTAAAGGGTTTTGTGCCACTTTTGATCAGTCGGAGAATCCTCAGGAGGCGTTGCGAAGTTTTGTCCTTTACAGAGATTTTTTAAAAGATACCGATTGGAATCAGGCGTATGAATACTGGCTAAAGGTTTATGAATTGGCACCCGCCGCTGATGGTAAAAGAAATACAGTTCTGTCAGATGGTATTCGTTTTTATGAACATTTTTTAAAACTCGAGAAGGATTCTCTAAAAAAAGAAGAGTGGATAAATAAAATATTTGCTTTGTATGACAGAATCGAAGAATGTTATCCGGCAGGTGGATATGTCCCCGCCCGTAAAGGTTTCGATCTGTTTTTTACTTATCAACAAAGGGCTTCAAAAAAGGAAATTTATGACCTTTTTAAAAAAGCATGGGATATTGATGGGGAGGAAGTCCCCGATTTTGTGCTGAATCCATTCACTTCTCTGCTGGTCGATTTATATTTTTCAAATGAAATACCTTTGGAGGAAGCAAGAAAGTATTCTTTAGCGTTATCTAACAGACTAAAAAAGGGTTTAGCAGAATGTACAGGCTCATCTTGCGCGCGATGGAAAGTTATCGAAGAATATTTGCCACTCAGAATGGAGGTTTTCGAAACGGTGAAAGGTTTTTACGATTGTAATTATTTCATGGATAAATATTATCCGCAGTTTTTAGCTGCTTCCGACGATTGTGAAGTTATTAGAGAAGTTTATAGCAGGTTAAAATTTGCAGGATGTTCTGATGTAGAAGAAAAATTTGCCGCGTTAATTCAAAAAGGAAATGAAAAATGTGCCCCAGAAAAGGGTCCCGCAGAACTAGCCTTCAGCTGTCTTAGGGATGCTGATTATCCGTGTGCAATTGAGGGTTTTCTGAAAGCTTCAAAAGAAGTAAATGATGTGAAAAAAAAGGGCGAGCTCATTCTTTTAGCTGCAAAGGTGTATTATGTTCACATGAAGAATTTTACGAAGGCAAGACAATTTGCTTTGGAGGCCGCAGCAGCAAGACCAAATTGGGGTGAGCCTTATATTCTTATCGGACGAATGTATGCCTCTAGTGGACCTCTTTGCGGTCCGGGAAGAGGTTGGGATAGTCAAGTGGTCGTTTGGGTAGCTGTAGATACCTGGGTTAAAGCCAGAAATATAGATCCCTCGTTTGCAGCAGAAGCAAACAAAATGATTAATCAATATACTCGCTTTATGCCCAATAAAGAGGATGTTTTTATTCGTGGACTGAAAACGGGTGAAAAATTTTATGTGGGTTGCTGGATCCAGGAATCCACCACCATCAGAACCGTTGATTAATCATGATCTCAATTTGATATAGGGATGTTTCACATCCAATGATTGGATTATGATATCGGGATGTTTCACATCCAATGATCGGATTCTGCCATTGGGGAGGTTTCACAAAAAGCTATAGACGTGTAATCCCTCCGGGATTATGTCCATTGGGTATCCCTACGGGTATCCCATTCTTACCTGTTTCATGAATCCAGCGGATTCACATGTCTCTTGCCTGTCAATGCCAAATCTCCATTATTCAACAAATACCTGTCAATGCCAAATCATCATCTCCATTATCGATCATAATAGATATCCCCCATTTTTGCAATGTTGTATCCAGACAGAAATAGTTGTTTTTTATAGGGATGATTTTTTTGGAGTAGGGGGTTGGTATGATTCAAATGAATAAAGTGGATTTTATTTTTTTCGGTGAGGGTTAAATCTTTCCATTTTTCCATACTTTCAATGATAAAAGGGTGGGGTATTTCAGACATATTTCTACCGGGTAATTCCAGGGAATTATAAAAAGTGCCATCTAAGAAGGAGTAATTCGTTTCGCTAATATATTTTTCAATCGAACGATCCCATTTCTCCCATTTATCGATGTCGGGTAAATAAAAAAAGGATTTTACATTGCCTTTAACAATAAAACCGGCCGTTTCAGAAAACTCATCCCTGTGAGGTACTTTTATGGACGTTACTTCAAACCAATCCGCTATTTGAATAGGTACATCTGCTTCCAGAGGGATTAATTGAATATTTCTTAATTCCACCAATTGCTTCCAGGGCCCATGTTCAGATAGATATTGGTGCATTCGCGGAAGCGCAAAAACGGGAATATTTTTCGTCCCCATAACTTCTCTACCCAAATGCGTGAGTCCTGTGTAATGACCTATGTGTGCATGCGTTAAAAAAATACCAGCTAGTTCGACGTTATATTTCTTCGATAAATAATGCATTTGTTCAGGCATATCAGGCGTGGCATCAAATAACCAGTATTTTTTTCGAATTGGGTCAACCCAGGCGACACAACTCACATATTCCCTTTGGTTTAAATTAATCCAACTTTTTTCACAACACGATTTTTTGCAGCCTGCCTGAGGAAAACCTCCATCTTGTGCAACTCCTAAAACAACTAAAAAAGATTCTTTATCCTGTCCTGTACTTTGGTTGGGAAATAAATTAGTGACAATAAAATATAGTAATAATAGGATTTGGTGCCGCATTTTTCGTATTTTTCATGAATATAAATACGCAAATTGAATAAACCATGTTTATAAGGGCCCTATTTTTATTTATGATTGGTAGCTTACTCTTTCACGGATCGCTTTCAGGTCAAAAGGAATTTCCATTATATAATGGAAACATACCTTATTCACTGCCAGCAGAGAATCAGGAGGAGATAGAAACCAGACCTGATGGTATCCGCTTTTTTCGGAAAACATCTGTTCCAATCCTTACTTTGTTTCAACCTGAAAATGCAAATGGTCAGGCAGTTCTAGTTCTACCAGGCGGTGGATATTCAGGCACTGCTTTTGATCATGAAGGTATTGATGTGGCTAAATTTTTAAATAAACATGGGATTACGGCGATTATACTCAGATATCGGATTCCAAATGATAAGTATTGTACTCAAAAGCACCTGGCACCCTTAAGAGATGCATTGGAAGGAATCAGGTATATCAGGAGTAAGTCAGAAGAGTGGAAATTAAATAAGAACCGGGTTGGGGTTATGGGCTTTTCTGCCGGTGGACATTTAGCAGCTACCACATCCACTTTATTTGATAAAAATATAGTTGATATTCCTACGGATAATATTTCCGGAAGACCCGATTTTAGTATTCTTATTTATCCAGTGATTGCTTTTACTGAACCATTCATGCACGCTGGCTCCAGACGTAATTTACTCGGTGAAAAACCAGATTCAACATTGATTAATACATTTTCTACTGAAAAACAAATAACTGCTAATACTCCTCCCGCTTTTCTTGTTCATGCAGCTGATGATAAAACCGTTTCAGTTCAAAATAGTATTTTGTATTACCAATCTGCTATTTCACACGGTTTAAAGGTAGAAATGCATCTCTATCCGGAAGGTGGCCATGGATTTGGTCTGAAAAACAAAACTACTACTGATTATTGGCCTGATAGACTAATTCATTGGCTGTCAAAATATTGAACTTGTTCCTAATAAGACGACATAGGTAGTGCTCCAAATAATTAATGTTTATTTGTTAGTAATATTTTAAAAATAGCAAAAATGAAAAGACTTAACTTCATCATTTTGATGATGTTTTTTTCAACGATATCCTTCTGTCAAGATTCAAATGAAACAGATAAAACACGTGTTAAAAATTTAGTCATTGAATCATTTGACGAAATATGGTCTAAATTAGATGCTGAAAATATTGATAAATACTACACTAAAGACTTCCTGCTTTTGGAAAATGGAGAAGTTTGGAATAACGATTCTATTAAAAATTATTTGGATAATGCCATGCTTCGGAAACCGAATCTAAAACGAACTAATACCATTGAGGTTATTGAAATTAAAATCGCAAACAAAATGGCTTGGATTGCTTACCAAAACTATGCTACATTCTCATCGGATAATAAAATCAGTAGAAAGGCTCATTGGTTAGAAAGCGCAACGGCCATTTTAACAGAAAATGGATGGAAGCTGGAAATGCTTCACTCAACGCGAATAGTAAATGAATAAAATCTTAAAGTGTTTAATTATTTGGTTTAGCCTGTAAAAATTTGCCTTTTCCTTGTTTTTTTTGGATATTGTACTCAATACCATATTATTTATGAAGAAGACCCTGTTTTTCCTGATTAGTTCTTGTCTTTTTGTGAATCTTGCTTCGGGGCAGTTCCAACAAGGTCTGAGGATGGGGAAATATACCAACCTTTACCAAATGATGCTTAATCCTGCAGCCTCACCTGAAGGAACTGCATTCAATTTGATTCAAGGTGGCGTTTTTGCAAGCAATAATATGTTAGGAGTTAGTAATACCAATGCATTTCAGTTACTTCCCCGACAGAACGGGCTGATCATAAACTATCCACGGGGTAGAGTCAAATATCCTGGCAATTTTACTGGCACCCCAGACACGTTGAAAGGTTTTTTTCAGGATACGTTGAAAAATCAGTGGGCTTATGGCTCTTTTGTAATAGAAGGTCCTTCAGCAATAGTGGCCATAAATGAAAATTTTTCCATTGGATTAGGATTCCGGGTGAAAGGAAATATAGGTGCTTTTAAGATTCCGGAGGGAATGATACCTTTTACTCATGCTGAACAAGCCTTTTTTTCTACCTATCCGATAGGCCCTTTTAATTTAAGTGGCGCCGTTTATACTGAAATTCCTCTTACTCTAAATATTAAAAAAATAGTTGGCTTTAATGTCCTTTCTGTGGGTACTGCCGTGAAGTTTATTTTGCCAATGATGTCGGCTTTTGTTGACAGTAAAACAGAGCTCAATATTTCTCAACGACCAAATAATAATTTTAATTTATCTAATGTGGATGGCGATATGGGTTTCTCTGTTTGGTCCAGAAATCCTATAAATGGTGGCATTAGAAAATCATTGAATGGTTTTGGAATGGGGTTGGATATTGGCGCTCGTTTGGCAGAGGGGGAAGGTAGGTGGTTTGTTGGTGCCGCCCTTAACGATATTGGGTATATAGGTTTTAATTCAAATACTACGACGTATAAAGTAACTTCTACCGGCGTTTCTGTGCACGATGGTTCCGATTATATAAATGCCATATCGAGGGGAAATGTAATTCAAGCGGGAAATTTGCTTAGCACAGATATTTTGGGTAGTTCATTGGCGGGCGTATCAGGAAGTAATTTTAATATGTTGCTGCCAACATCGTTTAATTTTCAAGGTGGCTTCTCCGTTGGCAGCTCTTTCTTTATCTCTTCTTTTGCAAATATTCCCCTGTTGAAGGCTATTAAAAATATTCAATCCATAGAAACCGTTATGGTTATGCCTTCCTGGGAATCAGGTTTTTGGGCCGTCAAAATACCGCTGACTTTATCCAATAGACAACTGTTTTCAGCAGGTTTAGCTTTTCGGGCCGGTCCATTGACCATTGGCTCAGATAATATAAAAAGTTGGGTGACAATATCGTCCTTTACAGGGTCTGATTTTTATTTTGCTTTGCAACTTCCCCTATTTTACGGTAATATTAAACAAAGTAAAGGAAGTGGTGGAAAAAAAAGTAATCTTTTCCGTTGCTATTCCTTTTAATTAAAATTTTTCACATTGGAATATATTTCACAACACATTGAAGCACTGATTTTTGCAGCTGATCAGCCAATTAGTATAGAGGATATTCAAGGTTGTTTGGAAGAAGTGTTTGGGTTGGCACTCTCAGAAGAGGAGGTAATGAGTAGAATTGAAGAAATTTCAAATCGTTTTGTGAATGACTCCTTTTCCTTTGAACTGATTCAATCGGGAAACTGTTTTCAGTTTTTAACTAAACCTACTTTTCATGGTACCTTAAATGTATTTCTTAGGAATAAAACAAGGAAAAAACTTTCAAAGGCTTCCTTAGAAACGCTCTCTATCATTGCTTATAAACAACCTGTAAGTAAATTGGAATTGGAAAGAATCAGAGGCGTTAATTGTGATTATGCTGTTCAGAAGTTACTTGAAAAGGAGCTGATTCTTATTTCAGGTAGAAGTGAAGGACCTGGAAGACCATTGTTATATGCCACGGGTGAAAAATTCTTACATTATTTTGGTATTAACAGTTTGAAAGAGCTTCCCCTTCCTAAAGAATTTAGAGAACATGAATTTACAGCGGGTGAGGAATCAGACTTTTTGGAAAATTAATACGTAATATGGAATCAACATTAGTTAATAAGGTAGTTAATAGTGGATTACTCACTATCGATTTAGAAAAATTTTACCCTGAGGGTGATTTTGTTTATTTTGACATAAAGGATTATCTTTTTCAAGGGTTAATTCTAAAGGAAAAAGATTTTAGAACAGCATTAAAGGAAATTGACTGGGCTGTATATAAGGATAAAAACCTGCTTATTGTTTGTTCCGTCGATGCCATTTTACCTTTATGGTCCTATATGTTGGTCGCTGCCTATGCCGCACCTTATGCAAAGGCTATTTTTCAGGGCGATAAGGATACTTTTCTTTCAGCCCATTATGATAAGGTAATTTCTCAATGGAAAAGGGAGGATTATGCGGAAAAAAAAATGGTTCTGAAGGGTTGTAGTGAAAAGGCGGTTCCCGCTTCTGCTTATACGGCCGCGGTACAATTTTTACAACCTATAGCATCAAGTATTTTCTTTGGTGAACCGTGCTCAACGGTGCCTATTTTTAAAAAAGCAAAAGATATCTAAACTATGAAAGAGAATAAATTTTTACAATCTGTAAAATGGTCTCTCATGATTTTGGGAGCCTTTTCCGGTGTTTTTTTTATTTTTTCCTTTGTGACCAATACCGATCTGGGAGAGAATAAAGCGGTAGAACCAGCGATGGTTATCAGGTCGATAACACTACAGGATGAATATTCCTTTGCTGGTGAGAAATTAACCATCGAGGATTGGGATATTCGTGAACGACTTGAAAGAGAGTTATACGCTAATGTTTTTCAACATTCCAGTACAATTATCGCTATCAAGCGTTCTATGAGATATTTTCCAATGATAGAAAAAAAATTGTCTGAACATGGCTTACCTTCCGATCTTAAGTATATAGCTGTGGCAGAAAGTATGCTTTCTAATGCGGTCTCTCCGGCGGGTGCAAAAGGGGTTTGGCAATTGATGAAACCCGTTTCCGAGTTCTATGGGCTGGAAATTTCAGAAGAGGTGGACGAGAGGTATCATGTTGAAAAATCTACTGAAATTGCTTGTAAATATTTGAAGCACTTGCATAAAAGATTTGGAAACTGGTCGATGGCTGCAGCTGCTTACAATATTGGGGAAACCAGATTTAAAAAAGAGTTAGATTTTCAACGGGCGAAGAGCTATTTTGATATGCAGCTTAATGAAGAAACCTCAAGGTATGTTTTCAGATTGTTTGCTATAAAAGCTGTTTTAGAGGATCCAGAATATCACGGTTATCAGTTAAAAGGAGATGGTGGATATGCTCCTATTGAACCAACGAAAGTTATAACTGTGGCAAAACCTATTCCCGATTTAGGTTTGTTTGCTCAAGAAAATAACATTTCATATCGAAAATTGAAATGGTTAAACCCATGGCTCATTGGCAAGCAATTAACTAATCCTTTGAAAAAGGAATACAACATTCGTTTAGTGGAATAGTATCATCGGGCTTGCTTTTAAAATAATATTCCTGGTTAGTTAATTTTTTAGAATTTTAGTATTGAAGAAATCTAAATAGGCATTCGTATTTTTAATCCGAAGTAGTTCGCGATAATTATTCAGGCCTATAATAAAAAGCTCGTAAGGCGTTTCATCCAGTTTTAACTCTGCTTTGTTCTTATCAGCGGTTAGATAATAGTTTAAAGCGGACCCTTGGTTATTAAAACGTCGGAGTATCAATAAAGCCTTCCTTGAAGATTCATCTTCACCCAAAAAGAGGTTGGTCATATTTAACTTTTCCAATGAGAAGTACTTTCGGTTAAAGTCAGATATTCCGACCTTAATGCCATTCAGATCGACCGTTTGAGGGAATGCAAAAATGACATAATGAACCTGGTCGGCCTCAATTTGAAATTGGCCTGATTCATCTACGCGTTGTCCTGGCATACTTGCCTGAGCCTCGCCTAAAAGTCTAAGTATTTCAGCGGCTCTGCGTTGTTCATCAGTGCCGGGGTATTTGGCAATAACTTCCTGAAGGGCATAAATATATTCTTCTCTACCTTTGAGGCTTCCTGTACAGAGCGCGCCAAGTAAGGCAAACCTACCATTTAACTTAGTTAATGTGCCACTTTTAGCGGGTGCTTGTACAATAAGTTCCATTGCCTCTGCGAATTTTCTTTCTGTGAACAGTTTGTACGCAAGGTCGTAAAATTGATTTAACTCTTTTTCTCTGAGTTTTGAGGAAGCTATAAAATTTGGGTCAGAAATAGCCTGGGCGAAATAAGTACTTCCGTATTTATCCAATATTTTATTTTTATAGACATTAGATTCGGCTAACTCATTATTTTCTCGGTAGGTGAGGAAAAGATAATACCAGATATTTACTTCAATATTGGTCCCTGGAAACCTTTTATCGAGTTCAATAAATGCTTTAATTGATTCGGGATAGTTGGCGAGTTTTTCCCTGTAAAGAACGCCCAATTTAAAGAGGGCATCTATAATTTTAAGTTCCGCCGCTTTTAAGGCAATATCTGTTTTTGGATAATCACCTAATAGTCTGTCAATGTCTTCCTCTGTAAGATCGGTCACCTTTAATGATTTACCTTTCCTGTTGCTTGCAGTATCTATTTCAGTTATAGTCTGGGAGGGTGCGTCAAAAGATAATTTTTGTTCCCCCTGTCGCCAGTTATCCTGCAATGTTCTGGCGCCCCAAACCCGTTCAAATTCGCGAATACCGCGTTTTAATGTTTGATCGTCGTAGGCGAAGAAACTACTTTGGGTTGATCCGGTATTTAAGCCATTGAAAGCATTTTCTCTGGCAGTGATAGGTAAAGCGCTAATACTTCCCTGATTTTTGTTTTCAATTTCGGCCATCCGTTTTTCATCCTCTTGTTTTTTAATTTTGAGGGCTAATTGCATACGGTCTTCCGGAGAAAGTTTCGAAATACCAATCAGACTATCCTGAAGATTTATATTTTCTATAAGGCTTGCAATATCCGTTAAACTTTCCCTGAGTTTAGACGTTTCGGGTTTTCTGGGATCCTCATCGGCCATAGTTTGCAAAGTAGTATCAAGATAATTCTTTGCAAAAAGAAATTCACTATCTTCAAAATAGAGAGATCCCAAAATATAGGCTGACTCTGTTTTTTGAAGTGTATTTACGGTGTTTTTTGCCAGAGATTCCTTGAAATAGGAAATAGCTTCAACCCGTTGATTATTTTTAAGGGCTAATTGACCTTTGTTGTAGTATAATTGATCTAAATAATCTATATTTTTTTCATCCTTAGCTAGTTTATCCAGGTCGGCCAGAGCATCTTCGTAGGAACCTTTTCCAGCAAGCCAGGCTAATTGCGCCTTATTTATTTTAGCATTGAAAGCCATTTCATAGTTTGAAGCCCACTTTTCAGCCTGGTCAAAGGCAGCAAAGGCTTCCGCTTCTTTTTTATCTTTTGAAAATAATTGACCAGCCAAGAAGCTAAGTCTTGCTTTTTCTTTTCGGTCATCTGATAGGCTTATGGCTTTTTCAATGGCGATATTTGCTTCGGCGATATTATTTCTTTTAAGGTAATAGAAAGCCAAAAGAGGGTAAACCTCCTCAAGCACATATTCGAAGGTAGTTTCGTCTTCGATTAATTTTTCTAAAATACGAAGAGCTGAATCATCATTATCCCGTTCTATGAGGGTTTTAGCAAGCCAAAGCTTACCTTCCTGAAAGACAGGTCTATGTTTTAAGAAATATTTTTTAGGTTCTGCTGCTTTAGCCTCTTTTTTTGCTTCCGCGGCAGCTTGTTTTCTTTTTTCAGCCTCTTCCTTTTTAGCTTTTTCAGCATCTGACTCGTTCGTTTTTGCCTTCGGCTTAGGTTTAGAGGGCAGAGCCGTTTTACCTTGCTTTTTACGTTTTGCGTTTTGAATTTTTCTTTTTTTAACCTCCTTATTATATTTTTTTCTCTTTCTAAGGGCTTCTTTTTTAGCTTTTTCCCTTTTCTTCGCTTTCTGTTTAGGAGATAAAGTAGATTTTTTTGCATCAGCTTTAGCTTTATCTTCCAATTGGGCTAATTTTTCCTCAGGATCAAATTCTGTAATTAAATAACGGAATGCTTTTTCAGCGTTTTCATAATCCTCTTTTAAAAACCAGGCTTGACCGGCAAGTAAATAACAATCGTCCATCCAATAACTTCGGGGATGTAAAGCGACCACACGCGTTACTTTTTTTACAGCTTTGTCAAGTTCCTGTCCCGCTGATTTTCTATTTGAGGCAGTCAGGTAAGGAAAAATAGGAAGTTGTTTTTGATAATTAACCGGATCTTGAGTGGAGAGGGCTAATTTATTAATTTCCAATATTTCATTTGCATTAAAATATCCATTATACCTTGCAGTGGTATTTTCATATATCTTGCCTAAAATAGATAGGTCAGCTTTCTTTTTCCTTGTTACACAACTTGAAAAAGTGAGTGAAAAAAGAAGAAGATAAATAGGAAGAGTCAGGCTTTTCAAAACTAAAATATTTTTATTACACATAAATAAGCTCAAATTTCGTTATTTATTATAAAATTGAGGGCTTAATTAACTTCTTGTTTTATTTTATTTTCGAAGTTAGAAAGAAAACTGTAACCTTTGCATTTTATTGTACGTTGAAAAATCTTCTTTTTATTTAAATTTCATCACATGGCAACAAATATTTTTAATAAGGAAGGCTGGGCACAATTTAGAGAAAACCTAAAAAATAAATTTCGTTTAGTTATAATGAATGAGGATACTTTTCAGGAAATTGCCTCTTTCAAACTTACTTTATTTAATTTTTATTTACTAGGAAGTAGTATTTTAGTTTTCGTTGGATTTTTAGCTCTGCTATTTATTGCGGTGACGCCAATAAAAAGATATTTGCCAGGATATGGCCTGGGAAGTAGTAGCGAGGAAGTCTTAAGTTTAATGCGTAAGGTAGAAGAAATTGAGAATGAAATGAGTGCGCAAAGAATTTATTTGACAAACGTAAAACGTATGTTAACAGGTGATGTCGAAACCGTTGATGATATTCCGGTTCCGGAAAAAAACTTATTGAGTAATTTAGTGAATCTTGAGGAGCAAAATATTGCTTCCCCCTCGGAAGAAGATAATCAATTAAGAAAAGAGGTGGAACTGGAAAAGATAGGTAATCTCGCCAAGAGATCACGTTATTCCGGGTTTAGTAAGTCGGAGGATATTCCCATTGAAGGTATCTTTTTTGTAAATCCTCTGAAAGGAGAGATTACTTCTCAGTTTGATCTTAAAAAAAATCATATAGGTGTTGACATTGTTGCACCAAAGAATACGGCGATAAAAGCTGCATTGTCAGGATATGTTTTTTTAGCAGACTGGACCTTAGAGACTGGTCATACAATAGGTATTCAACATGCCAACAATTTAATCACTTTTTATAAGCACAATGCCGCCCTTTTAAAAAAAGTTGGCGCCTTTGTGAAAGCTGGCGAAGCCATCGCCATTATTGGTAACACAGGCACAAAAACAGACGGACCTCATCTTCATTTTGAAATGTGGTACAAAGGAATCGTTATGGATCCTACTGATTTTATCTCTTTCTAACCATTTAACCGAATATGCAACAATCTAATGATTCCCGCCTACAACACGCATTCAACGAAAAAGGAGAGGCACTTAGCCCACTTCTTCCTGAAAATGTAAAAAATTTTTTAATCGATATTGATGGAACTGTCTGTGATGACATTCCCAACGAAGAGCCCGAAAGAATGATTTCCGTAATGCCTTTTCCAGATGCACTTAAGATTATAAATAAATGGTTTGAAGAGGGACACAGTATTTATTTTTTTACCTCCAGAACAGAGGAGCATCGCGCTGTCACGGAGGCTTGGTTGAACAAAAACGGATTTAAGTACCACGGGATAATCTTCGGCAAACCACGGGGTGGAAATTATCATTGGATAGATAATCACATCATAAAGGCTACCAGATTCTCGGGTAAATTTTCAGATTTGGTAGTAGAAAAAAAAGATATATTACCTAACCAATGAGATTTTTTAGTGCCTCATCCATTTTCTTAAAGGTAAATTGGAAGCCTGCGTTCATTATTTTTTCTGCAGATACCCGTGTGCTGTGAGTAAGCACTGTGGACATTTCCCCCATGGCCGCAGTTAGAAACGTACGAGGAATTGACCATACCATACGCCAGGGTAATTTACTTTGTGCATTCATTGCCTTGGCAAAATCATACATTTTCTCTGGATTTGGGGCCACTGCGTTGTAAATTCCTTTTATTTGTTCATTTTGAACAGCAAAAAGGAAGAGTCTAACCAGATCTTTTTCATGAATCCATGAATACCATTGAGTCCCAGGGTTAAACGAAGTAGTTATGCCCATTTTCCATGGTAATAACATTTTTTGAAGGGCACCTCCCCTTGGGCTGAGTACAATACCTATTCTAAAAAGGACTAATCGAGTCTCATGGTCAGCTGTTTCAAAAACAGCATTTTCCCACGCTGTACAACTTTTTGATAGAAAATCGTCACCCGCAGCATGTTCTTCTGTCAGTATTTCATTATCTCTATCACCATAAAACCCAATGGCTCCGGCTGAAAGATATAATGCTGGTCTGTGATAATTTTTAAAACAATAGGCTAGTAATTGGTTACTTTTTACCCGGCTTTCAGTTATCTCCTTTTTTCTACTTTCAGTCCAAAGTTTGTCCGCAACGCCAGTACCCGCAAGATTTATAACAATATCTACCTCTTTGAATGCGTTTAAATCAGCGACACCCTTCTTAACATTCCATAGGAAAGTAGGAAAAAGGGGATTTGCTGGTTTAAATCTGCTTATTAAACGAATGTTATACCCTTCGTCTTTAAGTGTTTGTGCTAAAAGTTGCCCAACAAGTCCTGTTCCTCCGGCGATAAGTATTGTTTTCATTAGATAGAATTTGTCTATAATCAACGATTTTACAACCTAAAAGTTCCATATTTCAATAAAATGCGCAATAAAGGTGCAATAGTCCTTTTTACCTCGTATTTTTGTCCTAATTAAATGATTAAAATGAAATTCTTTTTGTTAGCCCCCCTAGCTATTTTGACCCTCTTTTCATCGTCCTGTGAAAGAAAAGAACAGTCAAGTATGCACAAAAGATCCTCTAATGAGGTATCTATTCGTCTGGAAGCCGAACCAGACAGATTAAATCCACTGCTCAGTACCATTTCTTATGCAAGACAAGTCTTTGATCCGCTGCATGTATATTTAATGAGTTATGATCCAACTACTTTGGTATTGGTCCCTCAATTGTTAAAGGAGACTCCTAAAATTGAACTAATAAAAAGTGGCGTTTTTGAGGGAGGTACCAAATATAGTTTCGAAATTAGGGAAGAAGCAGTCTGGGACGATGGAAAACCAGTTACGGCCGCTGATTATGAAGCTACACTGAAATTAGTTTTTAATCCCTTCTTACCTACCCTTGGGTACAGAACTTTTTTGGAGAATATCCAGTCATTTGATATAGATAAAATGAATCCTAAAAAATTCACTATTATTTTAAATGATACTTATTTTGCTGGTCTTGAAGCTCTGACGAATGTGGTTCCCGTCCTTCCAAAACATATTTTTGATGCTGATAAAAGCCTCGATACCGTTTCATTATTAAAACTCATTAGTGACCCATCACCAGAAAATCAACTAAAAAATTACCCATTCATTAAGGATTTTGCAGATTATTATTTAGGGGAATTTTTTAGTAGAAATCCAGAAGGAGTCAATGGAGCAGGGCCTTATAAGTTAGCGTCCTGGCAATCGGGTCAGGAAATATTATTAGAAAAAAAGCAGTCCTGGTGGGGGGATAAACTCGCTACAGATAATTCTGCTTTTCAAGCTTTTCCTGATAAATTGTTATTCAAGATTATTCCAGACCCTGTGTCTGCATTGGCAGCTTTAAAAAACGAGGAAATAGATGTTATGCAAAATATTGCTCCGGAAGATTTTTTGGCTTTAAAGTTAGATAGTACTACAAAAGCACATTTTTCTTTCTATACTCCTTCCTCTTTAAGTAGTTATTATATTTCTTTAAACACCAGATTGCCTATTCTTTCTGACAAGAAAGTAAGGAGAGCCTTTGCTCATGCCATTGATGTGGATGAACTTATCGAGAATGTTTTTATTGGTTTCGGTACAAGATGTGCAACACCGTTGCACCCAAGTTCAGCAGAATATAATACAGACCTTAAACCGATAACTTTTTCTATTGAGAAAGCTAAAAAATTATTGGCAGAAGCAGGGTGGAGCGATACAGATAAAGATGGAATATTAGATAAAAAACTTGGAGACAAAAAAACTGCCCTGAGAGTCAAATATTTAGCGAATGCCAGTAAGGAAAGTTCTATGACGCTTGCCCAACTTATAAAAAGTAATGCAAGAAAAGCAGGTATAGATGTAGTTATTGATGCTAAAGATGCTAATACACTCCTTGATAAATTACGTAGCAGGGAATTCGAAATGATTTCAGCAGGCCGATCAATCACACCTCAGTGGAGTCCTTCACAAAATTGGCGCACCGATGCGGATAATAGAAGTGGTTTTGGTAATGAAAAAACAGATGAATGGATTGATGCAATGGAAAGAGAGCCAAATCAATCTAAAAGATGGAAGATTTCAAAAAAGTTGCAGGCAGAAATTTATGATGAGCAACCTGAAATCATGTTGTTTTGTCCTCAGGAGCGTTTGGTTATTCACAAAAGATTTGAGGCGGTTTCTACAGCTGCGTGGCCTGGTTTTCACCCAGTAGCTTTCAAACTCGTTAAAGACTAATAAGGGGTTATGCTAACTTATTTGGTAAAAAGAATTAGCACCCTACTTTTATCTTTATGGATAATATCTGTATGCCTTTTTTTTCTTCAGAAAAATGCCACAGTAGATGTAGTTATGCTTCAAAGCAAAGCAAGGTCAAATGGGTCGTTTTATGTCCATCCGCTGGCCTCAGAAAAAGTCTATAGAGCTGAAGCAGTAAGACTAAATCTCGACCGGCCTCTTTTTTATTTTGCTATGAAGCCTGCCATGTTTCCAGATACTTTTTATAAAATTCAGTATCCTGAGGCGGTAAAAGTTCAAAAAAAATTATTATTAGCTACAGGAGATTGGGCTTTGGTTCAGACTTATTTCCAGGCGTTGACAGCATTTTATGAAAAAGTGGCGCTGACTAAAAATGGGCCAGTATCTATTTTTTGGAAACAGCAATTACAAGAAATGGCCAATACCTCTGATTTGTCGGCGGTAAAAGCCGCTTGTAAAGGTTCCGACGAAATGAGGAAACCATATATTGAAGAATTGAGGAAAATAGAAGGTTTGCTGGATCTATTGTCATACCAAACACCTTCTTTTTTTTCATGGCTTCCTTCTCCTAGATGGAATGGTTACGATAATCAGTTTCATAGCTGGTTCAGTAAAATTATCCACGGAGATATTGGTATCTCCTCCAGAGATGGTCGGCCTGTATGGGATAAATTAGAAGAAGCTATTCCCTGGACATTATGGGTAAATGGATTGGCTATACTTCTGGCCTATTTGTTTGCCATGCCAGTAGGTATTTTAATGGCGATTTTACCCAAAAGCAGGTGGTTGGGCTGGATAAACAATTTTTTACTCGCCCTATATGCTTTACCGGCTTTTTGGGTGGGTAATATGCTATTATTTCAGGCTACTTTGCCAGAATATGGATTCTCCTTTTTTAGCATTAGTGGGTGGTCCAACCTTCAACGAGAGGGAGGATTTTTAAGCCAACCGATTCCTTTTTTACTTCAGTTAAGCCTTCCTGTTTTTTGTATGGCTTATGGTCTGGCGGCTTATTTAACAAGTTACATGCAGTCCACTTTCTCTAAAGTTCTCAATGAGCCTTACATGTTGTTTGCCAAAACAAAAGGGATATCCAGGATGCGGCTTTATTTTAAACATGCGTTACCTAACGCCCTTCTACCTCAAATCGTTTTTGTTGCCGGCATCATTCCCGCTTTAATTACAGGTTCCGTGGTTATTGAGGTTATTTTTAATATTCCTGGAATGGGTAGATTATTTATAGACTCAATGCTCAGCCAGGATTTTACCACGGTTTACTCATTCGTTTTACTCGTTTCCGTACTCACAGCAGTGGGTCTCATTATATCAGATATATTACTTGTTGTCACCGATCCAAGAATTCGATTGTCAAGGGAAAATAGAAACGAATGAAGTTAAAAATCTTTTTTCTTACAGTTCTTTTCTTTGCTTTTTTTGGTGACTGGATAGCTAACGAAAAACCGGTTTATTGTCAATTTGAGGGAAAATCTTACTTTCCAATATTTGAAGTTCCTTTTGTAAAATTAGGTTGGATTGACTGGCCAGCAGATTTTAAAAATGAAAATTGGGGTAATATACCTTATGAGAAAGTAGTGAAAACACTGGTTCCTTATAGTCCTGAAACCATAGATCGCAAAAATCTTGGACTAAAAAGTCCATTTGCTGTTCAAAATACAAATGGATTTTGGGACAGGCATTGGATGGGAACCGATAGAATTGGAAGGGATGTTTTGGCCGGCTGGATTAGAGGATTCAGGTTGGCTTTGGGGATAGGGTTTTTATCGATTTTTATCGCAGGATTAGTCGGTATATTTATGGGTGGTTTGGCTGGTTTTTATGGTAACGATCGGTTTAATATACCTGTTTACAAGGCTTTTGTTTTACTTTTTTGGATCATTGGATTTGTGTATTGGATATATCTGGTGTTTGAAACAAATGGGAATAACCTAAGTATTTTAATTTGGCTGGGTATCTGGATACTCATTGGGACACTTGTTTATATCCTGCCAGCTATGGGCAATAGAACCTCTTTTCCTATAGATTGGATTATAAGTTTAATCATACAGGCAATAGATGCTATCCCGGCACTATTCTTTTTGCTCGCCTTACTTCCATTGATAAAAAATCCAACTCTATTTCATGTTATTATACTTATTGCGCTCATAAGATGGACGGGAATAGCTCGTTTGGTAAGAGCAGAATTTTTAAGAATCAGAGATTTGGAATATATTCAGGCCGCGCAACTTATAGGTATAACGAATTTTCTTATCTGTTGGAAGCATATTTTACCTAATGCCATGGGCTCTGTGTGGATAACTTTTGCCTATAGTTTTGCAGGAGCTATTTTACTTGAGGCTTATTTAGGGTATTTAGGCATTGGTATGCCAGCGGGAACCATAAGCTGGGGCAGCCAAATGCAGCAGGTAAGAGAAAACCCCTCTGCCTGGTGGTTAGCGGTTTTTCCAGGATTGGCTATTTTTTTAATTCTTTTTAGCCTTCAAAAAATGGGGGAGAAATTAGAATCTAAGGTTTCTTAAATCCTTGGTTTGGGTAATATTTAATCTTGCTCTTTTTTGAGAAAAGTCTTGTTTGAGCTGTTTTTTTTAGTGAATTATTTTTTCGAAAATCTGCCGTTTGATTCATAGCAGGGCACCCTGTTTTCCTATTGCAGCTACTGTAAATGACAGAAAGGAATAAAACTGTAATAAAAAAGATGCGATTTTTCATGATAATAAACTATAATTGATTGATATTTCGAAGAATAGACTATATTTGTTTTGTAAAAATAGGAATAAATGAATCAAGTTGTACTTGATTTATCTAATTATTATGCTTACATTTACAAACTTATTTTTGATTGGGAAAATTAAACTTAAAAACTATTTTAAATGAACAAGGGAGATCTTATCAACAAAATTGCATCAAGTGCAAAAATCACAAAAGTTCAAGCTACTGACGCTTTAAATGCTGTAGTAGAAGGAATTGGACAAGAGCTAAAAGAAGGCGGAAAAGTAACACTCATTGGATTCGGCACCTTCTCAGTGTCACACAGAGAAGCTAGAAGTGGTCGTAACCCGAGAACAGGTGAAACTTTAACCATTGAAAGTAAAAATTCAGTGAAGTTCAAAGCAGGTAAAGAATTATCTGATGCTGTAAATTAAGCAGAAAGATAAACTTTGTACGACAAGAGAAAAAAAGGGCAATCTTGATTATATAGATTGCCCTTTTAATTTTTACTTCTCGTCATTAAATTAAATAATATAGCCTCATGAAATTTGGTACTAAAGCAATTCATGCGGGAATTGACCCGGACCCAGCAACAGGGGCGGTAATGACTCCCATTTATCAAACCTCGACTTATGCCCAATCTTCTCCGGGTGTGCACAAAGGGTACGAATATGCCAGAACAGGAAATCCTACCCGCACCGTTCTGGAAAATAATCTGGCCGCATTGGAAAATGGTAAATTCGGTATCTGTTTTAGTAGTGGCCTTGCCGCTATGGATGCAGTCATCAGACTTTTACAGCCTGGGGACGAAGTGCTTGCTTGTGATGATTTATATGGAGGTTCTTATAGATTGTTGACTAAGGTTCATGGTGGTTTTGGAATTAAAAGTAGGTTCGTGGGTATGAACAATCTAACCGCTTTGGAGTCTGCTATCAGACCCGAAACTAAGTTGATATGGATTGAAACGCCAACAAATCCTATGCTGAATATCGTAGATATTTTAGCCATTTGTACTGTTGCAAAGAAAAAGGGAATCCTAACTTGTGTTGACAATACTTTCGCTTCTCCGTATCTGCAAAATCCGCTCGATCTGGGGGCAGATATTGTGCTTCATTCCGCTACTAAATATATCGGTGGTCATTCAGATGTGGTTCACGGTGCCATAGTAACCAATAGCGAGATATATGCTCAGAAATTACGGTTTATTCAAAATGCAGTAGGTGCCGTTCCAGGGCCTCAAGATTGTTTTTTGATTTTACGTGGTATCAAAACATTACACCTTCGTGTGGAAAGGGCCTGCCAAAATGCAGCTAAAATAGCAGATTTTCTTAGGTCTCACTCGAAAATTAAACAGGTGTTTTATCCTGGTTTCATAGATCATCCAGGTCATGATATCGCAGCTTCCCAAATGAGGCACTTTGGTGGTATGGTTTCCTTTAATTTGTTTACCGATACCCTGGATTATGCTGAAAAAATATTGTCTAGTACCAAGTTATTTACTTTAGCAGAATCATTGGGGGGCGTTGAATCTTTAATTGGACACCCGGCAACAATGACTCATGCTTCTATCCCCCGAGAGGAGAGACTTAAAGTAGGTTTGACGGACTCTTTAATTCGACTAAGTGTGGGTATTGAAGATGTCAGTGATTTAATTGATGACTTAAATGTGGCTATTGACCATTTACCCTGATTTTTTTTGACCTTACTTCTTTTTTCCTCCCTTAACTGAGTATCCTACCCCTTTACGCCTGATTTTTTAACCAATCAGCTAACGTAATATGGAAGATTATATGTTGTTTGCCATAGGGTTAACAAAAATTCATCATGTCGGTCCAGTCCTGGGGCGACAACTTATTCATTATTGTGGATCACCCGAGGAAGTTTTTAATGTTTCCTCCCGTCAATTATTAAAGATTCCAGGCGTAGGAAATAATATAGTTAATGAAATACGCTCCGGAAAAGTACTCGTTACAGCCGAGAAAGAGCTGCGGGTATGTGAAGAAAAAAAAATAAAAGTACTTTATTTTAAATCGTCCCTTTATCCTTCCCGATTATCTCTTTTACCGGATAGCCCCATTGTGTTATATCAACAAGGGGATTTGGACTGGGAACATAGGTTTATCTTGTCGGTGGTCGGTACGAGAAAACCATCCTCCCATGGCATTGAAGCGTTGGGGAAGATTTTAGACGGTTTAAAATCCTTTAATCCCATTATTGTCAGCGGTCTCGCTTTTGGTGTTGATGCAGCAGCTCACCTGTTTTGCCTTAAGAATGAATTGCACACTGTGGGAGTTATAGCACACGGTCTGGGTAGTATTTATCCGGCAGATCATCGGGAACTGGCAGATAAAATATCAAAACAAGGTGCCATTCTTTCCGAATATCCCTGGTCTGTAAGGGCTGAAAAGGAGTTCTTTCCAATGAGAAATAGAATTATTGCAGGACTAAGTGACGGTGTGTTAGTAGTTGAAACAGCTGAAAGAGGCGGTTCTATGATAACTGCCCAACTTGCTAATGATTATCATAAGGAAGTAATGGCCTTACCCGGAAGAATATCAGATAAATGGTCTGCAGGTTGTTTGAAAATGATAAAAACGCAAGAGGCTTCTCTTGTTTCAGCTTCTGAAGATATTGTTCGTATTCTACAATGGAATGAGTCACATGAAAAACAAATGATTATTCCCTTTTTGGAACCACAAGAAATATTTTTGTTAGATTTATACATTGATGCTCATCCAATTTCTTTGGAATACCTTTTTATTCATGCTCAGCTTTCTATTGGTGCGTTAACACAACTTTTGCTGAATATGGAATTTAAAGGTTTGATCAAAGAATTACCAGGAAAAAGGTATCTAAAATTGATATAATGATGGTGAAGTATTTAAATATCGGGTTTATTTGTTCGGGATTATTGCTAACGCCTTTTATTGGGTCAACGCAAGATTTGATGAAACAGTCAAAACCTGTAAATATCATTTTAATGATTGCTGACGGCGTTGGGATAAATCAAATTTCTGGTAGTTTGTACCAATATAACCATGCACTGTTAGTTGAAAAAATGCCGTTTATAGGGCTACAGAAAACCAACTCTTTTAATAGCTTGAATTCCGATCCCGCTGCCGCCGCTACGGCCATTGCCTGCGGTGTGAAATCTTTTGACGGCGCATTAGGAGTTAATATGGATTCAATATCCATTCCATCGATGCTGAAAATAGGGGCTGATAATAATATGAAAACGGGGGTGGTTACCACGGCAAGCATGACCCACGTGTCCTCTGCTGCATTTTGGGCGCATTCTTCTGGTTATAAGAATGAGGAATACATTGCTTCCCAATTACCCGGCTCACCTTTAGATCTTATTATTGGTGGTGGGGAGAAATTTTTTACAGACAGGCAGGATAAAAAAAATCTAATGGAAGACCTTCAGCGTCAGGGTTATCAGACTTTGTCCGTTCTTCCAGAGGCAAAATCCTTTCCCACAGCCGATTTTTCAAAAAAATATGCTGCCTTTACGGCGCTTGATTGGCCTCTCTCCGTTACGGAGGGTAGAAAATATTTGTCGTCCGCAGTTTCTTTTGCTATTGATTTTCTTAGTAAAAAAGATAAAAAAAAGGATGGGTTCTTTTTATTAGTGAATAGTGCGCAAATTGCTCTGGGTGCAAAACTCAATAACCCAGAGTATATGCTTTCTGAATATAATGATTTCGATGAAGCCCTGGCGAAAGTCCTGGATTTTGCTGAAAGGGATAAGGAAACACTGGTTATCGTTACGTCGGCGTATGAAACAGGAGGATACTCGGTAAATCCAGGCTCAAAGCGAGAGAAATTACAACATGAATTTACAGGAAAAGCAACCACAGGAACTTTGGTCCCTGTATTTTCTCAAGGTCCAGGTGCCATTAAATTTACCGGATTCTTTGAGAATGTTGATTTTTTACCGAGATTAAAAGTATTATTTGGCTGGAATTAAATGTCTTTCCGCATGATAGGAAGAACGAACCAACGGGCCACTTTCCACATAATCAAATCCACGGCGTAAACCCTCCTCTTTATAAAAAGCAAAGGTATCGGGATGAATAAATTCGGCAACATCAAGGTGCATTTTAGTGGGTTGTAAATACTGTCCAATAGTAAGCACATCACAACCATGAGCTACCAGGTCATCCATAGATTTTAAAACTTCTTCTTTTGTTTCGCCCAGACCGACCATTATACCAGATTTGGTTCTTTTTCCAAAAACTTTAGTTCGTTTAATCTGTTCTAAACTCCGGTCATACTTAGCCTGCGGTCTCACTAACCGGTAGAGTCTTTGTACCGTTTCCATATTATGAGAAACTATTTCCTGACCGGCACTAATCATTCTTTCTAAGGCATCCCAATTTCCTTTTACATCAGGAATGAGGCTTTCAATGGTAGTATTGGGGCTCAATAATTTAATCTGGTGAATAGTTTGGTACCAAACTTCTGCCCCTCTGTCTGCTAATTCGTCTCTGTTAACAGAGGTTATCACAGCATGTTTTACTTGCATTAACATAACAGCTTCAGCAACTCTTCCAGGCTCTTCTATATCATATTCTGTTGGTTTTCCGGTTTTTACGGCACAAAAAGAGCAAGATCTAGTGCATATATTACCTAAAATCATAAAAGTGGCAGTACCAGCTCCCCAACATTCACCCATATTGGGGCAACTTCCTGACTGGCATATAGTGTGTAATTTATAAGTGTCAACTAATTCCCGAACCTTCTTGAACTCGGGTCCAATAGGAAGCTTAACTCGAAGCCAATCGGGTTTTTTTGTAGGTCTTTCTTTAGAACCTGCAATGGGTAATTCAACCATGAAACTGTATTATCTTTAAATGACTATTTCCTTTTACCAAGACGTAAATTTACAAAAAAATTGAGGAAAATATTTTGGTTATTGTTAATGCCTAAGATATCATTATCAGCCAGAATGGGTACATCTCTGATAAATGCGTCTGCCATAAGACCAATTTCAGCAGAACGAATAAACTCTCCGTAAGCGCCCCAATCGAAATGTAAACTTCCCTTTATGTTTATACCAGGTACTATACCCAGTTCATCAAGCCCTTTTGTCAGTTTGTCGGCCCCAAAAATATCGTCCCAATTCAAAAATCGAGGGGCATTTTCCTCAGAGTACCTTTCACTTCGAATGCTGGTGAAATTGCCTGGATTGTCAGATGTTTGCCTTAAAATAAGATAATAGGGTTTTAAAAGACCTAATGTTGGTCCACCCTCATAACTCACGCCAACAGCCAACCCCTTTCTTTTTCCTTTTTCAGATAAAAATCTCT
Source organism: Bacteroidota bacterium (assembly GCA_014190515.1). Taxonomy (GTDB): domain Bacteria; phylum Bacteroidota; class Bacteroidia; order Chitinophagales; family Saprospiraceae; genus BJGN01. Next base: position 2,455 of record BJGN01000013.1, on the reverse strand, counting down.
TCTCTCCAACGCCAACTCTTAAGGGGTAAAAATTATTTTGTTTTCCAAATATAAAGCCACGGTAAGTTCCCCTGGGACCTGACAAAGTTATATTTTTTTGCTGCCTGGATTCAATGGGGTCTTTTAATTCACCGAATTCTGCAAAGTAATATTGCGATAGGTTATACTTTTTTATTTTTCCCAACTGATAACCAAAACTGAATCCATTGGTATAAATCCGCGCGTTAACACCACTCTCTTTTTGAAATAATATACCTTTATCCTGATTGTAATTATTTCTTCCCAATGATAAGGTCTGTTGTGCTGCCAGGCTTACACATATTACCACGCCTATCAGAGTCAAATATATTGACCTTAAATCAGTATGGGCATTTATTATTTTATCGTTGGACATTTTTACTTCATTTTATGTAATACAATTTTTAACTCGCTTAGGTTCATACGGCTTCAGATGCTTTTTTAATAATGATAAATATACCAAAAAAATGTTAATTTACCTTCCATAAATCAGACCTTAACATGTTGGACATTTTAATATATAGCGAACATTCGTCAAATAGATTCCAATATGTACTGGATTGGATTTTTAAGGGAGTTTCTACTTTTCAAATCACTCATGATGTTGATCTCGCGATTAAATATAACGGCCCTATCATTTTTTATACCAATAAACCAATTCAACAGGACGCTTTGCGAATACCTGATAGTGGATATTTGTGGCGTCGAAAGGGCGATCCCGTATTACCTGATTTGGCATTAGTTACCTTTCCCATAAAAAATCTGGATGTAGATATTTTTTCTTTTATTTTTTATTCACTAGCCAGATGTGAGGAGTATAATAAAACTGATCTTGATGCATGGGGCCGATTTAAAGCGGAAAATAGTGTAGCATTCAAGAATAATTATTTGCAAATACCCTATGTGGACCTGGTAAAGGTACGGTTGTTTGATTATTTAAAGGAGAAATGGCCTTCTTTTATGGTTCCTTTGCCCATTTACAAAAGACAAATTTCTTATGATATCGATGTTGCCTGGGCTTATCTTTATCGCTCTCTTCCAAGACATTTTTACGGTATTTGTCGGGATGTATTGCGTCGTGATTTTTCTTCAATCCATCATCGATGGCAGGTTTTGTCAGGCAATGAAGTAGATCCTTATTTTTCTTTTAGCCGCTTGTTAACTACTCATGCCACTTTGGGAGATCAGCCCATATTTTTTTGGCTGATGGGCGATAAATCCAAAATAGATCGTGCCGTTGGACTAAAATCAAAAGCGTTTAAACAATTAATCCGTGATGTATCAAGTAAATACCCCATTGGTTTACATCCGTCAATGAAAAGTGGATCAGGCTTTGGATGGCTGCAAAAGGAATATAACTTTTTGTGCTCCCTGGCTGAAAAAAGGATTATTCATTCTCGACAACATTATCTTTTGCTAAGTATGCCCGATACTTACCGAAATCTTATTAAAATAGGGGTTGAAAATGATTATTCCATGGGTTATGCCAGTCAATGTGGATTTCGGGCCGGTACTTGTTTTCCATATCTCTGGTTTGATGAACAGAGAGATATCTGTACCAATTTGACCATTCATCCTTTTCAGGCGATGGATGTGACCTTTTGGGTCTATGGAGAAAATACTTCAGAAGGTATTTTAGCCACCCTTGAAAACATCGAGAAACAATGTAAATCGGTGGGTGGGACCTTTACCTTTATTGCTCATAATAGTTCGTTTTCAGGACCGGGAACCTGGAAGGCGTGGGAAGAAATTTATTTCACCTTTTTAAAAAATTCAATTATATGATTACTATAATTCATGATACCCCTTCCATCGCGGGTAATTATTTAGCTGAGTTACGCGATGTTACTGTGCAAAAGAATAAGGTGCTTTTTCGAAGAAATATTCAAAGACTGGGCGTTTTTATGGCCTACGAATTAAGTAAGTATTTATCTTTTGACATAAAAAAAATTCAAACTCCCTTAGGTATTGCCGATTGTACGATGGTGAATACCCCCATCGTTTTAGGAACCATTTTAAGAGCGGGATTACCCATGCATCAGGGATTTTTAGACGTATTTGATGATGCTGAAAATGCCTTTTTAACGGCTTTTAGAAAACATCACGGAGATGGAAAATTTGACATTGAAATGGAATACGTTTCCTGCCCCAATCTTACCGATAAATGCCTTGTTTTAATAGATCCTATGCTCGCAACAGGAGCCTCTATCATAAAGGCAGTTGAACATTTAGCTGAATACGGTCAACCCTCATCGATTCATATTGTGTCAGCTATTGCCTCAAAGGAAGGGCTAAATCAAGTGCATCAGAAATTGCCACAGGCTCATATTTGGATTGGTGATGTGGATGAAGAGTTAACGGCAAAATCTTATATCGTTCCGGGTTTAGGTGATGCAGGTGATTTAAGTTTTGGCGAAAAATGTCAGGATTAAGTTCA
>BJGN01000012.1 GCA_014190515.1 Bacteroidota bacterium | reverse complement strand
TATGTAAATCCCTTTTAAACAGAGAATTATTCAAATTAAAATTTTCTGATGCTCCCATATCAAAGGAAAGATTGTTGTTGGAAGAATCTAACCTAAAAAGCTGGTGGAAAGGTTCTTACGAAGAATCGTCCTTTTTACTATTTAGTGGAAAGGAAAGCAATCGGGCTTATTCCTATGCGCAAGAAGAAATTAAAATTTTGACTAAAGAGGGTGATGTCAAGCCAATGTCAGACTGTGTTGATTACCCATTACCACCTGGAGGCATTGAAAAATATTACCTTTGCTATGCAAGTAACCTAAAAGAAAAGACGCTTTGATATGAAAACTGCGATGTTTTTAGGTCAATGCGCTATAAATTTCTTATATTTCGCAAACTTAAAACAAATTAAAACATTTGCAGTGCTGCAACTTTTCAGAACAAACCAAATATTAGCAAGCGTCTTCGGATTTTTCTTTGCATTTATTTGGCATTCCAGTATTTACATACATGTTCCCGTTTGGGAACCCAGCCAGAGCGGTATTTTAATGAATGAAATAAGCCATCTAATTGGTCACTCGGGTACTGGGGCAAGAATTACTGTATTATTGTTGCTGGCTATACAGGTTGCGCTGGGAAATCAAATAGTAAATAAATATAGATTAGCCGATGCATCAACTGTATTCCCTGGCTTATTTATTATTTTACTCAGTTGTTATTCTCCCTATTTTTTATTTTTATCCACCTTTCATTTTGTTAATACTTTAACAATACTAATACTATATATTCTACTTGGCACTTACAATCAACCTAAATCTGCTGATCATATTTTCAATGCAGGATTACTCTCGGGCATTTCCTTTTTATTCTTTCCTCCAACGATGTATCTTATTTTAATCATATTTATTGCATTAAGCATTTTAAGGACTTACAGTATCAAGGAAAGGATTATGGTAATCTGCGGTTTTATTATTCCTCCATTTTTAGCTGGCGTTTATTATTACTGGCAAAACAGTTTTGACTTATTCTACAAACTTCAGTTTACCCATATATTCAATCAACCCTCTTATCTCGTAACACCTTTTGAGTATATAAATTTGATGCTTTACTTTATTTTTATCTGTCTTATTTTGTTTTTAGTTTTTTCTTACAACAAGATTGCCTACCGAAAAATCATACAATCGAGGAAACGAATAAACTTAATGTATTGGATTTTAGGTATTACCTTTATTGTATTATTTATACTACCAAAGCAGGGTAAAGATGTTTATCTGTTACTTTCCTTGCCTTTAGGACTATTAACCTCTTTAGGATTTATATCTATGAAGCCTAAATTGGCTGAAATTTTTCATTTTGTATTGATTCTGGGGTTAATAGTTAGCCATTATGTAGGATTATTTTTATAAAATCAACTCATATCTGTATGAAATTTGGCGTTGTTGTTTTTCCTGGTTCTAATTGTGACGAGGACGTTTTTGAAGTTTTTTCAAGCTATCTGGGCATGGAAACCATCAAATTGTGGCACAAAGATGAAGATTTAAAAGGACTTGAACTGGGGGATTGTATTATTCTACCTGGAGGATTTTCCTATGGAGATTATTTAAGATCAGGCGCCATTGCCAGATTTTCGCCTATAATGAAGTCAGTTATTTCGTTTGCTGAAAAGGGAGGTTTAGTTTGGGGGATATGTAATGGTTTTCAAATATTATGTGAGGCTGGTTTATTACCAGGCGCTTTACTAAGGAACGAAAATCAGCAATTTATTTGTAAGAATGTTCACATTGTACCTTCAAGCAATCAAAGTGTTATAACGGCCCAATTGACGCCTAATGTGGCCTTAAAAATCCCTATTGCTCATGCGGAGGGGCGCTATTTTGCTAATGAAGCTACCTTAGCAAGTTTGAAACAAAACGACCAGATCTTATTTCGATATAGCAATGCTTCAGGAAATGTAGATGCAACATCCAATCCAAATGGATCTATTGATAATATAGCTGGAATATGTAATCTCAAACGAAATGTGTTTGGCATGATGCCTCACCCGGAAAGGGCGGCCAATGATATGGTTGGCAACACAGACGGACTAAAGTTATTTGAATCACTATTAACGAGTTCCAGGATATTGTCTTAACCTTTTAGGTTTTAAAAACATTTATTTCATTTTTTTGTATGTAACTGAGGTTACTTTTGTCTAATAATTTGTTTCGTAATTTTGCGTTATGAAACATACCAATCATTCATTTTTAAATTTATGCGTTCAATGAAACTAACTATATCCTTAGCTTTTGTTTTAGGCTTGATCATTAACTTACATGGACAGATATTCAATCCGGTAAGTTGGAATTACCAATGGAAAAACACAGCTAAAAATGAGTATGAGCTTCAATTTATCGCTCAGATAGATGATGGCTGGAATATTTATTCCCAATATTTGGAAAGTGATGATGGGCCAATACGGACAAGTATTATCTGGGACAAAGGATCCCATTACACCCTGTTGGGTAAAGCGCTGGAAGAGGGAAACATAAATAAGGGTTTCGATGATATTTTCGGAATGAACGTAATAAAGTTATCGGGAAAAATCATTTTCAAACAAAAAATAAGGGTAACCGATCCAACAAAACCAATCACTGGGTATGTAGAATTCATGGCCTGCGATAAGGAGCGCTGCCTACCTCCGGGAGAAGCTAACTTTTCATTTCAGGTAACGGCATCGAAAGAAGAAGAAACCGCTTCCGCTGAGGAAAAAAAAACAAATTCAGAAACTGAGGAGAGCGAAACATCGTTTGTTCCGTCTATCGTAGAAACGGATCAAACGCCCATTCAGGTTGAAAAAACAGGTATTTTCTCCATATCAAAGCCGGGGAAGCCCATAAATGAGTGTTCAACAGATGAAACCACCGTATCTGCTGAAACAGATTCTTATTTTAATATTTTTTTCCTGGGCTTTTTGGGAGGATTATTAGCCTTATTAACTCCCTGTGTTTTCCCAATGATTCCGCTCACGGTAAGTTATTTTACCAAGGGATCAGCTGATAGAAAAAAAGGTATAATCAATGCATTTCTATATGGGTTTTTTATTTTAATGGTATATGTATTGTTAAGTATTCCTTTCCATTTAATGGACAGTATACAACCTGACATACTCAATGACATATCGACCAATGTAGGACTAAACGTGTTCTTTTTTGTTATATTCATAGTATTTGCCATTTCATTTTTTGGTTATTTCGAGTTAGCTCTACCGGAATCATGGACAAATAAAGCAAGTTCAGCAGAAGGTGTTGGAGGTATATTAGGCATATTTTTCATGGCCCTGACGCTGGCTTTGGTATCATTTTCATGTACTGGACCAATTTTAGGTTCTCTTTTGGCGGGAACGATGTCATCATCCGCTGGAGCCATGCAATTAACGGTGGGTATGGGAGGATTTGGCCTAGCGTTAGCCTTACCCTTTGGCCTATTCGCAGCATTCCCAGGCCTATTGAACAGACTACCAAAATCAGGTGGCTGGATGAACAGTGTGAAGGTTGTTTTAGGATTTTTAGAATTAGCCCTTGCCCTCAAATTTCTTTCGAATGCCGACTTGGTAAAACACTGGGGAATAGTAAAAATCGAAATTTTTCTAGGCCTTTGGATTATCATTTTTAGTGTCCTCGCTCTTTATTTATTTGGTGTTATCCGTATTGGCCACGAATCAAGAAAGGATAAAAGAAGCCTCACCCATAAAATTTTAGGTTTTGCTAGTATATTATTCGTAGCGTATTTAGTGTCAGGTTTTCGATTTGACGAACGGGCCGGAACTTATAAATCTTTAACCGCTTTAAGTGGAATGGCTCCACCTACCTGTTACAGTTTGGTGTATAATTGTGATTGCCCTCATAACTTAAATTGTTTTAAGGATTTAGAAGCAGGTTTAGCTTTTGCAAAATCAGTAAATAAACCCGTAATGATTGATTTCACAGGGTACGCCTGTGTGAACTGTAGGAAAATGGAAGAACATGTATGGCCAGACCCCACTGTATATTCTTTACTTAACGATAAATATGTCATTATTTCTCTATATGTTGACGATAAAACCTTATTACCTGAGGATGAGCAAATAACGGTAACCCAAGCGAGTGGAAGCACCAGGAAATTGAGGACTGTTGGAAATAAGTGGTCTAATCTTCAAACCAGTTATTTCAACACAAATAGTCAGCCTTACTACGCTTTACTTTCTCCATCGGGAGAGCTGTTAAATAAACCTGCGGCATATACGCCAGATGTAGAAACCTACGCAAACTTTTTACGCTGTGGCTTGGACGCGTTCAGCAAGGTACAAAACAAAAAATAGGCATAAAATAATTCAACTAAAGCTGAGGAGAATCTGGTTTTTTTCAACGGATTCTCCCGGCTTTACGAATATTTCAGAAACAATACCATTTACTGGAGATTTCAATAAATTCTCCATTTTCATAGCCTCCAGAATAAACAGGGAATCACCTGAATCCACCTGATCACCCACATTGATATTAACTTGCCTGACCAATCCAGGCATTGGTGCTCTAAGTTCTTTTAAATGATTTGATCTTTTAGATTTAAGGTTCATTTTTTGAATCTGCTGATCCACTACATCTGATATTTGAACTTGATAGGTACGTCCATCTATTTGAATTTGGTACCTTTTCAGCTCATGATCCACCCACTTTACAGAGACTAACTTTGATTTATTATTATCCAGAATAATTTGATTATTTACATCGTAATTATTTAGCGTAATATTATCTGAATCAATGAGTTGAAATGTATATTGGCCGGCATTAACATCTAATAAAAAAGGTTGGTTATTGACCATAAATAAAAATTTAATGATTATTCAACTTCGTCAAAGTGTAGGTTTCAAAAATAGCAAAAAGGACATAGATCATAAGGAACAAAATAATCTCGGGATTTTCGAGGGGTTGTAATAACAGATGTACTAAAAGGAGAACTAAGATAGCTCCCCCAATTTTGACCCCACTTCCACCCATGACTATTCTAATAAAAGCATTACCAGCGGAGAGGGAAAGGTTTTTCAGTGCTGACAAATAAATAGCGATAGAAAATAGAGAGAAGTAAGCGTTAGCTATCCATCCGACGTTCGAATCAGGAATATAATGTTTTGAAAAGAAGAGTATAAGTGAACAGACAGCAAGTTCAGTAACCACAAACAGAGCAAAAAAGGAGGAATAAGCATCACGGTATTGACGTGTCATAATCTATTTACCTTTTTTGGGCGTAATAAAGTCTTTTAGCGACAGATAAAGAGAAGCGAAAGTACCGAACAGAACAAAAATAAGGGTAAACAAAGGGAAAGAAAGGTTAAATATCCTATCCAAGTATTGCCCTAAGAAAACAGAGAGTAAAATAATTGCACCCATTTGAAAAGCCATTCCGGCGTATTTCAAAAAATGAGTACTTGATGATTTATTCATTTTTTGGGAGGAAACTTATTTATTTTTCATAACACAAGAACCATTAAAGGTAGCCCCGGCCTGAACGATTAATTTTTGGGTAATAATATCACCGGTAACCACGGCATTTTCTCTTATATTCAACACATCAGCAACGGTTAATTTCCCTTTATATTTGCCTTCGATATGTGCACTGGCACAACTGACGTCACCTTCAATAATACCACTTGGACCGATAATAACTTTTGAATCACAGGTTAAATTCCCAAAGATCGAACCATCTACCCGAATATCGCTGGCAGAACTAACATTTCCATCAATTACGGTACCCACTGCGAGCGTATTAAAAGCATTTGGGGAGGGAATAGAGGAGATGTTAGATTTTTCTTCTGTTTTGTTTTTTGATGAGAACACGAGGAGTAGATTTTAGAGATTAGAAATCGGGACAATACACTGATTTTTTAGTATTTCCGAGAATTTTGTATTGCAGGCTAAATTCGAAGGCACCCTGACCATTTGAAGCAGCTCTTAGTGGCGAAACGTTAACATCGTAACTGAAACCAAGACTCATATCATTGAAATCGAAACGTGCGGAGAGAATGGCTGCATCGACGAGTACACCTCCTGACGTTGCGTCAACGTTACCTGTTGTTCCATTATCTTTGGAAGAGATACGAGCCCAAACACCCAATTGAAAAGCCTGATATTCACCGGGGTTATCATTTAGGGTAAAACGAAAACTATTACCTCCATTCACTTGAAAAGCGGGACCCTGTTTCATATAAATGATACCCGGAAGAACGCCTAAATTTTGAGCAACGGGAAATTCTCCTCCTGCATGAACTGTAATTCTGGTGAAAATCAAATCGGTATTTCTAACATTAACACCTGCAACATTGGTGCTTGAAAATGCCTGATTTGGTCTATTTAAATGGTGGTATGCTCCACCGATATAATAATTTGTATTTTTATTTAAAACATTAAACCAAAGGAGACCAGCGGCCATGTCGGCGAATATAAAATTATCTATATTGAAACCAGTTTCGTTTGAACTTATTGTCGGATCAAACCCCCCGGAACCATTGTGCTGGGTTCCCCAACGTAGATTCAAGAAATCTATACTTCGTTGAGCTGCTCCACCTTCTGCACCGACCACCACATAACTTGCTTTATCGCGATAGCCCCCAATTTTTTTACTATAGGAAAAGGATAACTTACCTGTTTGGGTAGCGAAGCCAGCATCACCTGCTTTATCTCCCCAAACGGTGCCACCCACGCCAAAGAAATCATTTCGTCCAACGGCAAATCGCTGATCATAAGAAACGGAATAGGTACGAAACGATTTATCTCTTAAAACACTGGCCCACTGATTCCTGTAATTCCCTGTAAGTCGAATATTGCCATTCATGACACCGGTCATGGCAGGATTCAAATTCAGAGGGGACATATAGAACTGAGAGAAGTGAATATCCTGACTATTCAGGTGAAACACAACAAAGCACAACACAACTACAACCACTCCGCGGATATATCTCTGCACCCCAGAGTTTGCTGAATTTATGGCCATTAACATATTTTTAAAGATTGATAATTCTTAGGCAGTGCTAAGTTAAAAAAAGTAATGATTTAACGAAAGGCCCAAGGTCAATATTGCCTATTTAATTCATATAAAATGGTAAAAAATGAAAAAAAGTTCTGATATAACTTGATATCAGAACTTTTTTATTCACTCTAAAAACCTAAAATACTATTTAGCTAAACCGTTTACGAAACGAGTTAGCTTACCTTTAAGGTTCGCAGCTTTATTTTTGTGCCAGGTATTTGATTTTGATAATTTATCAATCATCTGCACTACTTTGCCTAGGAAAGAACCAGCTTCTGCTGATTCGGACATGTGACGAAGCTTCTTTATAGCAGAACGAGCGGACTTCTTATAGTACCTGTTTTGTAAACGGCGCTTAGCATTTTGACGTATGCGTTTCGCAGCAGATTTATGATTTGCCATGGCTATATTTTTTTAACATTTTAATCGAAGGACAAAAGTAAACAAAACACTTAATAAAACCAAATAATTAAAATAATAACCCCAAAAAAGTTTAGGCAAAAGAAAAATAATCCCCAATTATATATGCTTGAAAAGTTGATATTTGACTAAAAGTACCTTTTATTTGCATCATGATTAAAAACGTCTAAAGTGCGAATGTAAAATGAGTGATTTTTCATTTATAAGCAATGCCCACCCAGCATTCATTGAATCGATGTATCTACGATTTTTAGAAAATCCTACATCGATAGATCCGGAGTGGTATCATTTTTTCAAAGGTTTTGAATTTGCAGAATCTTCAACCATAGAAAAAAGGTCTCCCGGAACGAATTTTTCAACTAAAGAGTTTCAGGTAGTTGCGTTAATTAATGCTTACAGATCGCGTGGACATCTTCTTTCCACGACCAATCCCATAAGGCAGAGGAGAGATCGTCATCCAAAATTACACATCGAGGATTTCAATCTAACAGAAAACGATCTTTCTACTTCCTTTGCAGCGGGAACAGAATGTGGATTACCTTCACAAGCTACTTTATCGGAAATTATTTCGCACCTGAATAGAATTTACTGCGGTCATATTGGTTTTGAGTTCCAGCATATTCAGGACCGGGACAAACGTAGATGGTTAAGGGAAAAAATTGAAAATCACAGACCTGAACATCAATATGGATTATCCATTGAAAAAAAGAAAAGGATATTAGAAAAATTGAATGGCGCCGTCATTTTTGAAAAATTTCTTCACACCAAATATATCGGGCAGAAGCGATTTTCCTTAGAGGGAGGTGAAGCCACGATTGCCGCGTTAGATGCCATCATTAACTATGCAGCCTCCCACGGCACCAAGGAGGTTATCATGGGTATGGCACATAGGGGAAGATTAAATGTACTTGCCAATATTTTAGGTAAGACCTACACACATATTTTCAATGAATTTGAGGGTATTGCGATTCCTGATCAAAGTTTTGGTGATGGCGACGTAAAATATCATTTAGGCTATTCCTCTCAGGTAAAAACTCCTGAAGGCATTACTGTTCATCTTGAACTTGCACCAAATCCATCGCATTTAGAATCAGTAAATCCTGTGGTTGAAGGTTTTGCAAGAGCGAAGGCCAACGTACTTTACAAAGAAGATTATGATTGTATATTGCCATTATTGATACATGGCGATGCCGCTGTGGCTGGACAAGGAGTTGTTTATGAAACTGTTCAAATGAGTAAACTTCCCGGTTATTACACGGGGGGAACTTTACATTTCGTTATAAATAACCAGGTTGGATTCACCACCGACTGGGAAGAGGCCCGCTCTTCTACCTATTGTACTGCAGCGGCCAATGCCATTGGAGCCCCTGTATTTCACGTAAATGGTGACGATCCTGAAGCTATTGTATTTGCAGCTGAGCTAGCTACGGATTATCGGCAGACTTTCCATGAAGATGTGTTCATAGACATGGTTTGTTATCGCCGACACGGGCACAATGAAGGGGACGACCCGAAATTTACCCAACCCGACATGTATTCCATCATAAATAATCACCCAAATCCTCGGGAAATTTATTTGAAAAGATTGGTTGAACGTGGGGAATTAGAGAAAAAGATTGCCGATGAATTAGAAGCAGACTTTTGGAATATGCTCCAAGAAAGGCTAAATGAGGTAAAAGAACACAATCTGCCTTATATTATGCAGGAGCCTGAGCAGGCGTGGAAGGAAATGATTCGCTCAACGTATGCTAATTTTGAAAATACTCCGGTAACTGGTCTTGATAAAAGCATTCTCCAGGATCTTTTGGACAAAATGCATGAAATTCCCTCTTCCTTCAAGCCGCTACCAAAAATGAAACGTCTCATTGAGGATAAAATCAAGTTGGTTGAAGCCGATAAATTGGACTGGTCTATTGGTGAATTACTTGCTTACGGCTCGATCCTTAACGAAGGAAAGGATGTGAGAATGAGTGGGCAGGATGTAAAAAGGGGTACTTTTTCTCATAGACACGCCGTTCTTTTTGATTCCGAAACGAATGCTCAATATAACAGACTGAGCAGGTTATCGAATGAACAGGGCACTTTCAGAATTTTCAATTCCTTGCTATCAGAATTTGCTGTTTTAGGCTTTGAATATGGCTTTTCTCTGGCAACGCCACACGCATTAAACATCTGGGAAGCACAATTTGGTGATTTTTATAATGGTGCACAAACTATTATTGATCAATATATTATGTCTGCTGAGAGTAAATGGAATAGACAAAGTGGACTCGTACTTTTATTACCTCATGGATATGAAGGACAAGGACCTGAGCATTCCAGTGCCAGATTGGAGCGTTTTCTTCAAAACTGTGCCGAGATGAATTGGATTATTGCCAATGTAACTCAGCCTGCAAATTTTTTCCACCTACTTAGAAGACAATTAGCCTTTCCCTTCCGTAAGCCTTTAGTGGTTATGTCGCCTAAATCGATGCTAAGACATCCTGAATGCGTTTCTCCCCTCAAAGATTTTGTAGGCGCAACAAAGTTCAAAGAATTGATTGATGACCCTGAAATCTCAGCAAAAAATGGTAAAAAGGTATTTAGGGTATTATTTTGTTCTGGAAAAATTTACTACGATTTAGCTGCAAGGAAGAAAGAAGAAAAAAGAGACGATATAGCTATTATCCGATTAGAGCAGCTCTATCCTCTTCCTGAGAAACAGATTCGCGAACTTTTGGAGAAAAAATATACAGGAGCCATGGAAATTTGCTGGGTTCAGGAGGAACCTGTAAATATGGGAGCCTGGAGACACGTCTCCTTCTCCTTACCGGATATCCCTTTCCGCTTAATATCAAGGAGAAGAGCGGCATCACCTGCCACAGGATTTAAGAAAAGACATGACGAGGAACAGGAAATCATCATTTCTGTAGCCTTCGAGAGAAAATAAATGTATAAAAGCCAGGTATTCACATGAAATACCTGGCTTCTTTAATCTTCAGAGGCAAATAATTGGCTGGATATATGATCGGCCCACATTTTTCCTTGCGTTGTTAAGAAATAAGTGCCGTCTGATTCAAAAATCATGTCGGGTATAAATTCTTTTACTTCCTCCAAAAAAGTAGATTTGAATGGCTCGGACATATCATTGGGATCAACTCCCCAATGAGTTCTGATCCTTGTCAGTATATATTCGTTAAATTTTTGTGTTTCAGACAATATTTCTATTTCCTTTGGAGGCAAAATTCCTGCATTTAATGCCTCTGTATATTTTTTATTATTTGCCACATTCCAATATCTGGAACTACCATTATACGAATGTGCTGAAGGTCCAAATCCCATATAGTGACGGCCTAACCAATAGGAACTGTTATGGTTTGCTTCCTTACCTGGCAATGCAAAGTTTGAAATTTCGTAATGTTGATAACCCTTTTCCGTTAATATATTAATTAATAAATCAAACTGCCTATTGGCCTGTTCTTCCTGAACGGGAGGAGAGGTTCCTTTTTTCACAAAATGAGCGAGAGCCGTCTGATCTTCCACGGTCAGACAATAGGCCGAAATATGCGGTATTTTACGATCTGTCAATGCAAGAATATCACTCATCCATTGATCGTCCGAAACGCCAGGCACACCATAAATAAGATCAGCCGTAATATTATCGAAACCAGCTTTTGCAATCAAACTTAAAGCATTTAAAGCATCCTGATTATTATGCGCCCTATTCATCCAGGTAAGCGCATGTGGTTGAAAAGACTGAATACCCAGACTAATTCTATTAATAGATAAACTTCGCCACACCTGTAACAGTCTGGTATTTATATCATCTGGATTAGCTTCCAAGGTAATTTCTGCCGATGGAGAAATATCAAAATGAGTATTTAGGTAGTAAAATATTTCCTCTAACTCAGATTTATTTAATAAGGAAGGAGTTCCCCCACCAAAATAAATAGAGGCGACGGATTGATTTTGAAATTCGTTTTTCCGCAAACTTATTTCCTTCAGGAGGGCCTTAACAAAGAGTGGTTTCCCAGACTGATTAGTTGAAAAATGAAAATTACAATAATGGCAAGCCTGTTTGCAAAAAGGGATATGAATATAAATGGCAATCATTCAGTTATTTTAAAATTCCAACCTAAAGGAATTATAGTTAAGCCATTTCAGCTTTCAATTGTTCTTTCAGAAAATCTTCACCGAAGGTTAACCTTGCTGCCATTTTGGACCCTGGAGCGATTACCCTCCAGAAAGGCGTAATTTCCGAAAGGTTTTTACCCAATTTATATTGTTCGAAAGCAGCTTCAGCAGCTATTCTAACGAAGATTGCGGTACTTAATGGACAGGAATTATCGGCATGAAAATCGGATGCCAGGTCTTTTCGCAGCGTTTTAATATCCACAAGATGACCTTTAGGCACTTGTTTCATATAATCGTCCACTAATTTAGGTGTAGCGACCAACATCAGGCTATCGGCGGGAATATCAGAAAATGCTTCCTGAAGTTTCACCACTTTGTGCTCCTTCTTCACATTGAGTTTTTCGGTCCATGATTTTTGCATGATCAGTGGTAGTTTTAAAGTTAGCGAATATGCGTCAAAACGCTATATTTTTCTTCAATTTTTCCAAATGGAAATCTATCCTTAATCAATTTCCATTTCTGAAAAATCTCCTTATTACAGAGTTGTCCGATGGAGCCTTCATGGACATGAGAAATTTTATTACCTGGCACAAACACATTTTTCTCAACCATTTCACCCACCTGTTTATAAGCATCTCTAAATGGAACGCCCTCTAAAACGAGCTCATTAACTTTTTCAACCGTAAATAAATAGGCATATTTGGGGTCATCCAATAGGTTATCATGAATTTTCAACTGCGGCAAAACAAAGGCAATCATCTCCAGGCATTCCTTCATGTTATGAATAGCTGGAAAAATAACCTCCTTTAATAACTGAAAATCTCTGTGATAGCCAGCGGGAAGATTATTTATTAACATGCTAACTTGACCCGGCAGCGCCTGTAAAAGATTACATTTACCTCTTAACAATTCAAATACGTCTGGATTTTTTTTGTGAGGCATGATACTTGAGCCTGTGGTATATTCTTTTGGAAGGGTTAGAAAATGGTAATTTTGGCTGGAATAAAGGACTACATCCATTGAAAATTTACCTAAGGTAGTAGCGAGAGAAGCCAACGCAAAGGCTATAAATAATTCCGATTTTCCTCTACCCATCTGGGCATGAATCACATTATAGCTGAGGTCTTCAAAACCCAGCAATTCCGTTGTCATTTTTCTATCCAGGGGAAAAGAAGAACCATATCCTGCGGCAGAACCTAATGGATTATGATTTACGATATTAAAAACACTTTCCAGCAGCGACAAATCTTCAGTTAACGATTCAGCATAAGCTCCAAACCAAAGGCCAAAAGAAGACACCATAGCTACCTGAAAATGGGTATAGCCAGGCATCAGAACATCCTTATGCTGATCGCTTTGCTCTTGAAATCCATGAAAAACGAGTTCCATAAGACGCACTATTTCTTGTAATTCAGCACGAAAGAAAAGTCTTAAATCCACCAGTACCTGATCGTTCCTTGATCTGCCACTGTGTATTTTTTTTCCAATAACGCCCAAAGATTTTGTGAGCAACAGCTCAATTTGAGAATGAACATCCTCTACGTCGTCATCCATTTTGAAGAGACCTTTCTCAATGTCCTGATAAATCTTTTTCAATGACGCGGAGAGTATCTCCAATTCATTTTTTGAAATCAGCTGAATAGATTCCAGCATCTGGATATGAGCTAAAGAGCCAAGAACGTCATATTTTGCCAAAAGCAAATCCATTTCTCTATCCTTTCCTACAGTAAAGGCATCAATTTGCGGTTGAACTAAGAAGTCTTTTTCCCAAAGTTTCATTCTTCAGATTTTAGGTATATGAATGCCGGTAATGATGGCATGATAAAGAGAGAGGCCATTCTCTATTTCACTAATTTTAACAAACTCATCGGCCGTATGAGATCGGGCTGAATCACCTACGCCCAGTTTTAAAGACGGGAAAGACATCAAAGCCTGATCGGAAAGGGTTGGTGATCCAAAAGGAATCAAGTTTAAATGCAGCCCGGAAAGAACCAGGGGGTGATCTAAGGAAATACCTGAAGATTTGAGTCTGAAGGAACGTGCCTTTAAATCTGCTTTCACTTGATGTTTCAGAATTTCAAAAACTTCCTCATTGGTATAAAGTTCGTTGGTTCGAATATCTATGACAAAAGAACATTGATCAGGCACCACATTATGTTGCGTACCTGCATTTATCTGAGTAACGGACATTTTAACAGGGCCTAAAAAGGTTGAAATTTTCGGGAAAGTGAAAGAACGAATACATTCAATATCCTTCATGGCTTCATAGATGGCATTCACCCCTTCATCTCTTGCTGCATGTCCAGAAATTCCTTTTGACACTGCATCGACCACCATGAGGCCTTTTTCCGCCACGGCCAGCTGCATGGTAGTGGGTTCCCCCACGATGGCCATGTCGATGGTAGGTAGCAGGGGTAAAATAGAGGCAATGCCCCCACTTCCTGAAATTTCTTCCTCCGCCGTGGCAGCAAAAACGAGATTAACCGCTAAATCCTCCGAAGTCCTCAACTTAAGGAAAGAGCAAAGGAGGCATATCAGTGAAGCGCCTGCATCATTACTACCTAATCCAAAAATAGTATCATCAACCCTATTTGCCTCAAAGGGAGAAAAAGTCCAGCCTGAAACAGGTTTGACGGTATCATGATGAGAATTGAGTAAGAGCGTAGGTTTATTTGGGTCCCAAACTGATGAAAGAGCCCAAACATTATTCCCGGAACGAAATGGCTTTGCCCCCTGATTTTCAAGGCAATCAAAAAACCATTGAGCGGTATGATCTTCTTCTTTTGAAAAAGAAGGTATTTGAATGATTTCAGACAACCATTTTACGGCATTTTCAAGCAATTCAGCCTTGGAGCTATTCATTATTAACAAATATGAGTACCGCCGTTGGTAAGAAAAGAATCAGGACCACAAATAACGACTTTTGTCACACCATTTTCAATGGCATTGAAGGCATTTTCCAATTTTGGAATCATTCCAGCATGAAAAACACCCTTTTCGCGCCCCTCGATGAAGGCGGAACGATTAAGAGAGGGGATTACGGTATTAGGGTCAGAAACATCTTCCAGGACGCCTGGTAATTCCAGACAATAAGTGAGGTTTACCGAATAGATACTGGAAAGAGCGGTAGCCAGCGTAGAAGCGATGGTATCGGCGTTGGTATTTAGCAATTGCCCCTGCCCATCGTGGGTAACGGCGCAAAAGACCAGGGTCAAATCAATATTCATGAAATGGGATAAGGTTTGAACATTTACCGTTACCGGATCCCCTACCCAACCAAAATCTACCTCTTTTACGGGTCGCTTTACCGAAAGAATGGCATTGGCATCTGCCCCGGATAATCCGAGCGCAGGTAAACCTATAGAATGACAATGTGCCACTATTTTTTTATTATACCAGCCAGCATACGTCATCACGGCAATTTCGAGAGAATCGGAATCAGTAATTCGTCTTCCTTCAACAAAAACGGAGGGAATCCCCAATTTTTCAGCAAGAACGGTCGCTTTTTTGCCTCCTCCATGAACGATTATTTTTCTTCCCTCTTTTTTTGAAAATGCCCTTAAAACCGACGCCAGGACAAGGTCATTGCTTAATACATTACCACCAATTTTAAGAATATGGAGCATTTCCTTCATTCGGCAAGTGGTTTAACCTTTTAATAAATCGTACAAAACAGCTTGTGCAGCCCAGGTTCTATTATTTGCCTGAGCGATAACGATGGAATCGGGACTATCGATTACTTCATCGGCGACGATAACATTTCTTCTAACCGGAAGGCAGTGCATAAATTTTGCCTTAGAAGTTAGCGCCATTTTTTCAGCAGTGATGGTCCAGGAAGGATCTTTTGACAGAATAGCTCCATAGTTTTCAAAGGAGGACCAATTTTTTGCATAAATAAAATCGGCACCATCAAAAGCCTCATTTTGATTGGTCGTCACATAGGTATCGCCTATAAAATCGGGTGAAAGATGATACCCTTCAGGATGAGTGACGACTAAATCGACGTTTGCGCGTCTCATCCATTCCACAAAAGAATTAGGGACAGCCTGCGGCAAAGCGCGGGGATGAGGAGCCCAGGAAAGGACTACCTTAGGCCTTTCCTTTTGTTTAAATTCTTCTATCGTCAGCAAATCAGCGAACGATTGAAGAGGATGACGGGTAGCTGATTCCAAACTAACTACAGGAACCGATGCGTATTTTACAAAGGCAGAAATCACTTCCTCCTGATAATCTTTATCGCGTTGAACTAAGGAAGGAAAACTGCGAATACCAATGATGGATGCGTACTGACTGACGACTGCAGCGGCCTCTTTTACATGTTCTGCACTATTTCCGTCCATAATGGCACCATCCTCAAACTCAATTTTCCAGCCATTGTCGGCATTCATGCTAATCACCTGCATGCCAAGATTCAGACCTGCCTTTTCTGTACTAAGGCGGGTTCTCAAACTGGGATTAAAAAAAAGGAGGACCAGTGTTTTATTGACGCAGAACAGTCTATAATTTTCAGGTGATCCCTTTATATCTTTTGCCAATGCCAATAATCGAATAATTTCGTTTATCTCTGGTGCGGCTATAAATGACTTCATACGGGAACAGATTGAGGGGTAGAATACAGAACAGATTTAAATCCGTCTAATAATTGATCTATTTCATTCTCGCCAACAGACAAAGAAGGAAGAAGTCGTATGGTATTCGGATCAGAAGAGGAACCTGTAAAAATATGATTTTCCATCAGTAATTTCTTTCTAAGCGCGGCGGTATTATAATCGAATTCAATACCGATCATAAGACCCTCCCCACGTACCTCAACAACACCGGGCAGGGCATTATTTTTCAATTCATTTATCAAGAACTGGCCGGTAACTGCGGCATTTTCCATCAATTGTTCATCGCGAATAACTTCCAAAACGGCAATCCCAGCAGCGCAAGCCAGGTGGCTTCCGCCAAAGGTAGTGCCTAAAAGGCCATGTTTTGCTTTAAAACGGGGGTGTAACAATATACCTCCTATAGGAAAACCATTTCCCATACCTTTTGCCATACTAATTATATCTGGTTGAATACCAGATTTTTGGAAAGCAAAGAAAGAACCACTTCTACCATAACCCGATTGTATTTCATCGAGTATTAGTATAGTGTTTGAAGCCTGACAAAGCGATGATATTTTTTGTAAGAAAGCTACCTCAGGAATATGAATACCGCCAATTCCTTGAATACCCTCGATTATAACGGCAGCTATATCATTATCTAAAAAGGCATTATCGAGCGCATCAAAATCATTTATCGGCAGATAAACCACCTCAAAAGTACTATTTATAGGTGCCTGGATACCTTTACTGTCTGTTACATTAACGGCGGCCGACGTTCTGCCATGGAAAGCCTTTTTAAAAGCGATAATTTTTTTTCGACCATTTTCGAAAGAGGCCATTTTCAGGGCATTCTCATTTGCCTCGGCGCCAGAATTACAAAGGAACAACTGATAATCAGGGCATCTACTTATTTCTCCTAATAAATCAGCTAATTCATTTTGTAATGGATTGAGGATTGAATTAGAATAAAAGGCTATGGCATTGAGCTGTTCTGCAATTTTTGAGATGTAATACGGATGAGAATGACCAATAGAAATGACGGCATGACCGCCATAAAAATCGAGATATTTGGTTCCTTTTTCATCCCAAACATAAGATCCAAGACCTTTTACCGGGCAAATATCATAGAGAGGATAAACATCGAATAATTTCATATCAAAAAATTAAAAGATTTAAAAGGCGGTAGATTTAAGGTTCAGGCCTTCATTTTCAGGGTATCCGAACATAAGATTCATATTTTGCACTGCCTGACCTGAGGCACCTTTGAGTAAATTATCAAGAACGGAGATAATATGAACACATTTACCTTGTTTTTTTACCTGTACCACACAATTATTGGTGTTAACTACCATTTTCAGGTGAGGATTAAGATCCGTAACCTTTGTGAAAAGATGGTTTTTATAATAGGTGCAAAACAAATCATCTAAATCTGATTGCGATACATCCGATTCAAAATAAATAGAGGCGAATATACCTCTGGTAAAATCACCTCTCATGGGAATAAAATGAAGATCCTGATTAAAATCGGGTTGTAATTGCTTGAGGCTTTTTACTATTTCTGGAATATGTTGATGATTGAAGGCTTTATAAACAGAAATATTTGAAGAACGCCAACTAAAATGGGTAGTATCACTTAGCGCCTGACCAGCACCGGTAGAACCGGTAATGGCATGAATATGGATGGAATTATTCAGCAGGTGATTTTTAGCAAAAGGCAATAAAGCAAGTTGAATAGCGGAGGCAAAGCAACCGGGATTAGCGATACGTTCTGCCTTTTTGATAGGTTCATGATTCAACTCTGGCAAACCGTAAATAAAAGAGGAATCCAATCTGAAATCATTTCCCAGATCGATACATTTTACGCCACTGGGGATCACATTTTCTTGCATGAATATGGATGATTTGCCATGCCCCATACATAAGAAAATGACATCGGCCAATAGTGGAGGATTGGATAAAAAGTATAGATCCTTCAGTTGAAAGAGATCATCATGTACTGAGGCGACCGATTTACCTACCTGGGAATTACTTTGAACGAACGCAATATTTACTTTTGGGTGAAAGGAAAGCAATCGCAAGAGTTCACCACCTGTATATCCTCCCCCACCTATAATTCCAACGTTAATCATAGTTTAAGAAGGCTTTTGTTGTTTTGAGAGCACCTCGAAAAAAATTCTTGATTGATTTCCGGCAATTTTGGTAAAGCCCTTTACATCGTCGCCGGACCAACCTTTATTCATTTCGCCATAGTGTCCAAATTCGGGGTTCATCAGATCAAAATCGGAATGAATGCCTTCGAGAACGAAGCGATAAGGGTAAAGAGTAAGGTTTACGGTACCGGAAACATGCGATTGCGTATCTTCGAGGAAGTTTTCAATATTTCTCATAACGGGATCTAAAAACTGGCCTTCATGAAGGAGCATACCGTACCAATTTGCCAATTGTTCCTTCCAATACTGCTGCCATTTGGTGAGGGTATGTTTTTCCAGCAGGTGATGACTTTTCAAAATGATAAGCGGAGCTGCGGCTTCAAAGCCAACACGACCTTTTATACCAATGATAGTATCACCGACGTGAATATCCCTTCCGATAGCAAAAGGTTCTGCGATGGTTTGCAGGGCATGGATAGCTTCGAGAGAAGTGTCAAAAACCTTACCATCTACGCCAACCAATTCACCTTTAGCAAACTGCAAGGATACAGAAACAGGATTGGAAGCGGTTAGCGGAGAGGGATAAGCCTCCTCTGGTAATCCTTTATGAGAGGTTAGGGTTTCCACCCCACCGACACTGGTACCCCAGAGACCTTTATTAACAGAATATTTGGCTTTTTCCCAATTCCAATTAAAACCCCACGCTATTAATTTATCTATTTCGGTTTGCCTTGCCAATTTCATATCTCTAATAGGCGTAATGATTTCAAGATCATGACCCAGAATTTGAAAGGCAATATCAAAGCGCACCTGATCATTTCCCGCTCCCGTTGAACCATGAGCGACCGCCTGAGCGTTTATTTCAGTGGCATATTTAGCTGTTTCGATGGCTTGAAACATTCTTTCAGCACTTACTGACAGCGGATAGGTATTATTTCTCAATACATTTCCATAAATGAGATATCGAATACATTGAGTATAAAAATCCCGCTGAGCATCAACAATTTTAAAAGAAGCTGCCCCCAACTGAAAAGCTCTTTCTTCTAACCGAGATACATCTTCTGGCGTAAATCCGCCGGTATTGACTGTAATGGCATGCACCTCACAATTATTTTCTCTTGTTAGCCATGGAATACAGAAAGAAGTATCCAATCCACCACTGTAGGCTAAAACAACCTTTTTTTTACTCATTTATTTTCGACGATTAGATGTGTTAAATTGAGCGTCATTTGCTCTTCCTCCACCTTTGAGGGCGCTAACATAGCTGTACACAAGCACATTCTTCTCTCATTTCTTTCCAGGATATCATAATTTGGACAACTTTTACAACCAGCCCAAAACGCATCATCCTGAGTAAGTTCGGAAAAAGTAACGGGTTTGTAGCCCAATTCCGTATTAATTTTCATTACAGCCAGGCTTGTTGTAATACCAAAGACTTTAGCATCAGGATATTTATCTCTGGCAAGATTGAAAACTTTACGTTTGATTTCTCTGGCTAGTCCCGATTTACGATAATCCGGATGGACTACAAGCCCTGAATTAACGACATACCGATTATGACTCCAAACCTCCACATAACAAAAACCAACCAGAACATCGCCATCGAAAGCAACCACTGCATTTCCCGCTTCCATTTTGGCTCGAATATACTCTGGTTTACGAGCTGCTATACCTGTTCCTCTTGCTTTTGCTGATTCCGCTATTAGGAGGCAAACATTTTCAGCATATTGCACATGTTCAGCCGACGACACTAAAACCTTTAAATCCATGTCAGGAGATTAAGTTTTAAAAAAATAGTATTAATACCTTGGTTAGGGAATGGACAGAAATACACTGCCTGGGGTGGAAGTTAATATAATACGCCCTTAAGGGCGCGGCAAGTTGCGGACGCGACGTGTAAAAATAACCTGAACTTCCTTTATTTTTTTCATAATAGCTGCAAATATAATAAAGGCAAACTAAAAATTCAAGTATTAAGTTACCATTAACAGAAATACAACAAACCTTCTGCTGAAAAACCTTAATTCTCCCCCAACTTCTTCATCTTTATTCCATAAAAAACAAGGTATGCATAAGCGATGGCAGGAATAAGGAAAGAATACTTTACTCCAACACTGGGAATATCAGCAAATAAGCCTTGTAATGGTGGAATAATGGCTCCCCCCGCAATCATCATTATCAAAACAGAAGAACCAACACTGGTATAAGCGCCTAATTTTTCAATAGCCAAAGTGAAAATATTTGACCACATGATGGAATTAAAGAGACCGATACCTAAAATAGACCAAAGAGCTATTTGACCTTGGGTATTCATTGTTACGACCAAAAGAATGATATTCATGAGAGCAAAGACAGAGAGTAATCGGGATGGAATGCCCTTTCCAAATTGAAAAGCAACAAAATTAAGGACCATTACAGCTAAAAATCCAAAAGAAAGCATTGGGTCAGCCCCGTAAGAAGTGGAGGCAATCCAGGAGACACCGAAGGCAATCAGTGGAAAAAGGATCATGAGGCCCAATTTATTTTTATCCCCTTGTTTAGACAAAGAAACAGCCCCCATAAATCGACCCACCATGGC
Organism: Bacteroidota bacterium; assembly: GCA_014190515.1. Classification (GTDB taxonomy): domain Bacteria; phylum Bacteroidota; class Bacteroidia; order Chitinophagales; family Saprospiraceae; genus BJGN01. The sequence goes on along the minus strand of BJGN01000012.1, from coordinate 20,398 downwards.
ACCGCCCCAATAAAATGCGACATAGGAACCAGCGGTTTTCATTTCTAAATTAAGTAAACCATCTTGCTTTAGGTATTCAACCATAAAACTTCCCACCGCTATTTCTGAACCAACATAGCAGAAAATAGCTATAGCTCCCAGATAAAGCTGAGGATATTGCCATAAATTAAAGCCATGACTATGATTGGATTCCTCTGTCTGAATGGCAGGTAAGGAAAGCCTGCTAAAAATAAAGGCGATAATAAATAGAATGATAGACATGACAACGTAAGGTAAACGAACGGTGGACACATCTACTTTATCGGTGTTTTGCAAAATAAGTAATGCCCCTAATAAAGGTGCTATAGTGTGTCCAAGGGAATTAAAACCCTGTGCTAAATTTAGACGGCTAGCCGCAGTATTTTCAGGTCCGAGTATGGCAACATACGGATTAGCAGCCACTTGCAAAATAGTTATGCCACTTGCTAAGATGAATAATCCAAGTAAAAATACACTATATTCCTGAACGATTGAAGCTGGGTAAAAGGTAAGGCAACCAAAACCCATCAAGGCAAGTCCTAAAACAATTCCACCTTTATAACCGAGTTTTTTAATCAAATAACCTGCGGGGATACTCATTAAAAAGTACGCGCCAAAAAAGAAAAATTGAATTAATTGGGCTTGCCAATGCTTTAAATCAAATACTGCTTTCAAATGAGGAACTAAAATATCATTTAAGGAAGTTAACAATCCCCAAATGAAAAATAAAACAGTGAGTATGATAAATGAAAATTTGGCAGAAGAAGGCGTTGTTTGCATAGTAACGTTGTTGTAAAACTAAAAATGGTTTATTGAATGGGAAAGTAAGACATTTTTTTGAAAAATAAATTAGATTTTAGAACAAAAATATTATTCTCTTGGAACATGGCATAAATCTACCTACTTTTCGCGTATCAATTTTTTATCCAAAACAAAGAATACCATGTATTTTCTCTTCAAATCATTACATATTGTCGGATTCGTTTCATGGTTTGCCGGTCTGTTTTATTTAGTTAGAATTTTTGTCTATCAGGTTGAATCCTGGGAAAAAAGCGAACCCGACAGAAGCATATTAAGCCATCAATTTGATCTGATGGCTTACAGGGTATATACAATTATTTGTAAGCCAGCCTTGTATATCACCTGGACTTTTGGTTTGGGAATGCTTTGGCTAAATGGTTTAGAATGGTTATCCGCTAACAGCTGGATGTTTATCAAGTTAATTTTTCTGGCAGGTCTTACGCTTTACCATTTTTGGTGTGGAGCCTTAATCCCAAAACTGGAGAAACGAACCTTGGGTATCAGCTCCTTTCAATTTAGAATGTTGAATGAGGTTCCAACCATATTTTTAGTAGCTATATCATTATTAGCCGTTTATAAAAACAGTCTTGATTTTTTAATAGCGTTGGGGAGCATAATACTTTTTGGCATAACCCTATTTGCAGCAACGAAAGCCTACAAGAAAGCGCGGGATAGAGGTAGTGCGAGATAAATAGGTTTCCGAAAGTTAAAAAATACCATTCAGACCTAAACCCCAGTAATTTCCTCTGAGAATGGCACCTAAACCATTTTGTCTGAAAAACAGGTTTTGCGAAAAGCCCTGTGAAGCGTTGCCCATATTACCATTATTCCAAGTGTGGTGAAGAGCTAATTTGAATTTATTCTGATTGAAGTATAAATTTACCCCAAGGTCTATATTTTCATCGGTTCCTGCACTCATGGCAAGGGAATTAGCGAGGATCTGATCTTCCTGTTTTAATCCACCCTGATAACGGACATACATAAAAGTAGGTTCTAAGAATAAGCCCAAGAAAGTTAAATTATTACTAAATCTAATATGTCCTGCTCCGTCGTTATATTTATTTAAATTATTGAGTGATGACCTTTGCATAAAATTCCATTCAGCATCTAAATTAAAACTTCCCCAGTTGAATAAAATATCGGGTTGAACGGCAGAACTACGGTAAAACAGGTCAGTTGAGCCTTGATTGGCATAAGAAATACCCAAGGACAGCCCCTTTCTTTTATTAAAATAATTAGTTTGGTAAGAAATGCCATATTTTTTCATCTCCGGATCTCCTATAAAGAACACCATTCTGGCTGAGGTTAAAAGTGAGTTATTAATACCTGCCGAATTACCTGAATATTTTAGCCACTGTGGGCTAAACACACCTATATTATACTGCGCAATGACTTTTTCATTGTTATTTACCAGCAAACCGCCTACATTAAGACCTGAAGCTCTGCCTGAGCCGATCCCTGTGAGATGTATTCTGATATAATTTTGAGACATAGCCTTTTCGAAAGAGGAAGTTGCCCATGCACCTGTAATACTTTCCCTACTAAACTGGGGTCTAAACCAACCGAAAGTTAGGTTAAGCCATTCTTTTTTTCTACTTAATTTCCATTCTCCGAAAGCATCCCAAAGACCAAATCCAGGAAGAGACCCTGTATTTACTCCACCTGATGAAGCAGAATAGAGGTCTCTGCCTGTAAGATCGTAAGCTACGATTGCCGTAAAGCGAAAATAGTCTGACATTTGACCTTTTAAGCCAAATCTCCCTCGTCTAAATTGAAAATTAAGGCGATCTTCAACGGGTTCATACCGTTTCTGCAGAGTATTGTACACCTGCATATTCTGAGTATAGGTTGTCCAGCATTGAAAATTCAGTACTGGTTCAATCTTTATTTGTTTATTAAAACCAGCTATCCTTCCCCACTCTGTCTGCCCGCAAACTTGAATAATAAGACCAACACAAAAAGAAAGAGTCAACCAAAATGAGGACATAAAGAGAGGTTAATGGGGTAATTTATCTTTCACCATACCGTAGGTATAAGTGCCAAATACGGCACCTGCGATAACGACTAAAATAAAAAAATAACCATTCCCAGCCAAAACGAACATAGGACCAGGACAAGCGCCAACCAGGGCCCAACCTAATCCGAAAATGGTTCCGGAGATCAAATGTCTTTTTATATTAAGAGGAAGAGGCGTGTAGGATACTAAGCCACCGCCGGCTACTTTCACTTTAAAAATCTTTAATAGTGTCATAGTAATGGCACCAACTATCACCGCGGTACCAATGATACCGTACATGTGAAAACTTTCGAATCTAAACATTTCATAAATTCTAAACCAGGATAAGGCCTCAGATTTAGTCATGGTGATTCCAAAAAAAATACCGATAAGTAAAAAGGTAATTCCTTTCATGTTAGATGGAATTTATAGGATATAAGGTAATAAGAAATGAGTCATTAGCAGTCCTCCAATAAAGAAACCGATAACGGTTAACAAAGAAGGTAGTTGGAAATGAGAAAGACCGGTGATAGCATGACCACTGGTACAACCATCGGCATATCGGGAACCGAAACCGACAAGAAAACCACCTGCGAGAGCGATAATCCAGGCTTTAAGACTATCCCAGCGAAAATATTCATCTGGAAAGAAGCCATGACCTAAAGAATCATCTGTGGGGTAAACAATGCCAAGTTTCTCTAAAGCGAAAATAGTATCGGAATCGAGACTTACTGCGAAAGGGTTTGGAAAAAGTACCCCTGCAATAAATCCGCCTATTATGGCTCCACCGATAAAGAATAGTCTCCAACTATCCTCATTATAGTCAAATTTAAAAAACTCATTTTTTTTGCCCGCTCCAACTAAGCCACAAATATTTTTGAAAGTCGTGGAAACCCCGAAAGACCTGCCAGCCATGGTGAGTAAAAAAAGAATGAAGGCAATGGCTAATCCAGAAATTGACCAATGCCAGGAAGGGTAAATTAAATCGTCAAGCATTTTTTACTCAAAAATACACTTACTTTAAGAATTTTTGTATAATTCTAGTTGTGAAACCAAAGAAAATGTCGATTGCATACCAGAAACCCTCCATTTTAATTCTCCATTTTTATAAATAGCCAGTGTTGGCACCCCTGTTATATTTAATTGTTGGGCTATTTCAGGATTTTTATCAATATCAATTTTAATAATTTTGGCATGCTCCCCTACACTAACCGCCACTTCCTTTAAAATAGGAGCCATAGCTTTGCAAGGACCGCACCATTCTGCTGAAAAATCAATTAATACGGGAATTTCTGACTGAATGAGGTCATTAAACGATTTCTTGATTGCCATATTGTTTTAATTTAGTCAAGCAAAACTAATTTAAAATTAATGGCATCGCTGTGATATGCATCACGTTAAAAAAATAAATGGTTATTTTATTTTGATAATCTGCTGAAATCCTTCATCGTTACCAGCTTTAACTTTACAAAAGAGGATAAGATCAGAGGTAAGTTCCGAAAGATTCAGCGTCCAGTTATTCAAACCCTTCATACCCTCTCCACTCAACTTTTTCAATATCCTTCCTGATAAATCACTAATAACCATTTCCGTAAAGGTTGATTGCGGCAAATAAAAAGAAATGACTGTTTCGACACTAAACGGATTAGGTACGGCGGGATATACTCTGAAGATCTCCTTTTCGAGGGGTAGTTTAACCAGATTCAATGGAAAAATTTGTGTTTCCTTATATGCTTCAGGTGAGAGCACATTATTAGCTAAAAAAGGGTCATTAAAAGGCAGATTATCTGCAGAAAAGAGCAAAGAGAACAGTACGCCATCATCTGTTAATTTTTCAGCACTTACGTTCAGTAAACCTCTTTCGGCTACCATATTAACATGATCAGACGTTAAACTACCAGGAATGAAAGATACATTGTTTGAAAAACGAGGATTCCACTGTATTGTCGATTGAAATCCTTCTGGTTTATTTTTCTCATTAAAGAAGAAAGAAACCAGAAACTCTCCATTGGCAGGATTTTCTATAACAGAATAATATAATGGCCAGGGGGAAATTTCTCTTCTGAACTGTACACCAGGCACCTGATTTAATGGAGCATCTCCTGAAAGATCGCCAATTTTAACCGCTGTAAAGGAACCTGTGGTATCTTTTGAAATGGCAGGAAAAATAATTTCTTCTGGAAAAGTTGTTTTCCAGGGATTCGAGGAATCGGGAAATATAAAATGAGAAGGAATAAATCGCCAACTTGTATTTTTTTCAAATTTTGACGAAAGATTTATCACCAATTTCCTCAATTCCAACAAATCCCGAATGCTAATTGTACCGGAATTATCAATATCAGCGGCAAGAAATTGCAAGGGTGATTTTAAAACCTGGCCTTGAAGAAGCTGTCTTTGTAGCAACACTAAATCAAGGGTTGAAACGCCATTTTTAAAATCATTGGGACTCTGTGGTGTTAAAAAATAAGAACCTCCTGTTGAAATATTCTGAATGGAAAATAATCCATTTTCATTAGTCTGACCAGATGAAGTGGTAAAACCAGAAAGGCCCACCGTAACCTGATTTACTGGTTTTCCTGTGGCTGTTTTTATCGCCCCGGTTATTTTGACTTTCGGGCTACAAGTATTTAAAGAATCTGATAAATAGAGGGAAACATCACAAGAAACAGAGATTCCCTTCGAGTCAGTCAGGAAAACCCTCAAAGGAATAGGGGTATTTTTCAAGGATGAACAATCGAAAGTCAACACAGAATCGTTTTTGTTCGGAATATAACTTACAGATAAATCTGACACGTTCTTAAGTGATAAAAATGATCCGGGATAACAAGTGTATAAGTTGGAAACAAAATCTTTATCGTTTAAGACATCTATTGCATTTATCTTAACCAGCCCACCTTCAACGAGAGATAAAGGTGTTAAGTTTTTGGTCAGTTTTTGCACACAATCCAAGGATTGAAGACTGGAAGGAACTACTGATACAGCTAAAACAGCGCTTGATTTATTCTTCCAATGATCAGACACTTGTATCCACAGGTCATAATTTCCTGGTTGAATAGCATTTACCCGAGCGGTAAGAAACCCATTTTTATATACTCCGTTATCCATTTTTCCTCCCCAGGGAATCCTTGTTTTTGTGTTTTTCTTATAAAGGACTATAGAATCGAGTGAAACTGAAGAAAAGGGACAATTTTCGAGTACTTTGACTGTCAAAGACATGGATGATCCACAGGAACCATTAGTTAGTAACACCAAAGATGAATCCGGGACAATAACAACAGGCTTAATCGTATCAGAAAGGTTTAGGATTTGGGTATATTTCCAGGCAAAAACCTGATCATTAGCGCAGGTTAGGGAATTATTTTTGGGATAATCATTCAGTGAAACCTGGCGCAAAGCAGAAAGCGTTGACCCAGACATCATCCTCACTGAATCAAATTTAACCAGGGTTTTGTCATTCAGTAATCTATCTTTTTCCGCATTTAATTTTTCGAGAGTATGGTAAAAGGGCATGGCCTTACCATTAACGTTTAACTTCCGGGGAATGGTTCTTGCAAATGTTGAAAGATTTGAAGTAATATCTTTACAAATGGCATCAGATGGAACATCACACCAGTTAATCAGGGTATAAGTTCTTTTAATGGTTACCCCTTTCTCTTGTTCATTTGACAGTGAGTCAACAAAAGAAATTGCCAATAGATCGCAAGCATTTGAAGTGGCAGATAAAGAAAAGGCTGGGTCTAACCCACAAAATGCGGTCGTATCCGGAGGAATATTAATCGTAAATGTATGAGAGGGACGCACCAAGATAATTTGAGAGTCACGAATGATTACAGTTTGATTATCCACTAATTTTTCAACCATCCAGTGTCTGGTAATGTGCCCTGAACCGCATTTTACATAATCAACGGTACTATAGTTAACCTTTCCTGTACAATCTAAACCATAAATAGCCGGCTGACCAAACAATTCATTAGACTTAAATTCATCTTTTAGAGCATTCAACGCTGCGGTATCGGAGCAACTCAGCCAATTTTTTGCATTTTTATTTGGATCTTGATTTAGATTTGGTGAGAAAATCATGGGATACATGACATCTTGCAAAATAACCTGAAATTCGCAATAACTATTATTTGTGAGATTACCGAAGCCGATATCGCTTGCCCATAGTTCAGCCACATTTTCCTTACCGGCATCGCAACAAAAGTATTCGATATAAGGTAGAAAGCGTGGGGTATAATAAAGGCCGGCATTTCTTCCTACATTTATTCTTTCAAAGTCAGCGATAGTCACTTTGCCATCCTTGTTTCCATATTTATCATAATCAAGATTCCCCAAAAAATTATCTAAAATGCAGGCAGAGGAGACCACCCTTCTTAGATAGAGTGTGTCCAGGGAGCAATTATCCGTGGAGCCATTATTCACCATATCGGTTTTAATTCTTGCTGAAACCTTGTTTGTTCTGCCGTTAGTGTACCAATCTGAATTGGCACTATATAGTAAGGGTACTATTACAGATGGTTTACAACGAACCCTTGGAAAAACTTGATCTTGAAGCACAAAATAGAGCGTATCATAGCTTATTGCCTCACATTCTCCAGCGGTTGCGGCCACAATAACTCTGTGCGCACCTGCTGGTAAATCATTGATAGAAGAACCTAAAGGTGTATGAACCAAAGGATAATTCACCTTATTCCAAACGGAAGAACTTTTAAATTTCCCTGAAACAGAGATAACTTTAGATTCCACCTGATAGGAAATCAACAAATTGGCCCTGGGGGTACAATCATCTTTTACGGTCCAATTGAACCATTTTCCTAGATCCCTTTCATCAGTCCCATGCGTTAAAGGCAGTAAAATATTGCTTTTACATACATTTCCTGGTAGCTGAATAAACACTGGTTTTGCAGCATTCCTTCCAAGAACGTCATTTTGCCCAGAACCCGTCAGCGCAGGGAAAGAGGGGCCTGATGTGCGAGAAAAATAAATCCATAGGGTATCAGTAATGATTTTCTTTTGGCAAATATCTTCAATAGTTACTATGATTCGAACCCGTTTACCATCATTACAAGCAGAATAAACCCTTGATTTATAGGAAACATTCCATAAATTTTGTTTGTCAAAAAGGCTGATAGTGTCTTTAAAGCCATTTGGCCAGGTATAAAATGCGCTATAGACTGATTTCACCAAACGATCTAATTCCATGCTATCTGAAATGGAGCAAACATCAAATCTTATATCATCAGGCGCTTCACATTTATAAAAAGAATTATTTTGATCTATTTTACCTGACGGAAAATTCGGGTGCGATTTAATTCTTGGATTATCACCTAAAGGTCCGAAGGAATATAAACTTGGCGGCGCATAATCGTACAAAAGAGGAGGTGTTACATCGCAGGAAGAGGGATTACCTATTTTTCTAAAGAAAATTTCCTGAACAAAAACGGTGGCATTATTAGAATTATCCGTAAAGGTAAAAGTCCGTTTAATTTTGGAATTAAGGTGAGGGAAAACCGAACCATTTTTAAATTTTATAATAGAGTCACAGGGAAAGGAGATTAATTCATCCTTCACATTTCTCGAAATAAAATTGGGACTACAACCATCTTTTACTAATGGGAGACCTAAAAACAGGGGAGAATCTGATTGGGACCAATTGAGATTGTTATTAAGTACAGAAGGAATATCATTTTCAGAAAGGATCAGGGTATCCCTGCTTTCCCAGTCTCTTTTAGCTACATCGTCTTTAAAAACTGGTCCAATAGTATCTCTGACAAAAATTTGTCCAAGGCAAACCAATCCACCTTTTGAATTAAATAAAGAGTAAGGAAAAATACCCAAACGATCAATCACCCCACCACGAACGGGCGTCATATTAACGCCGTCATAAACGATAACATAGCCTTGAAAGAGAGGAAAACATTCCCCAAGTATTTCTGCAGGGGTAATTTCGTAGATGCAATTATTGGTTACGTAAACCTTAACATCCTGACAAGATAATTTACACGAATCCATTTTTTGTACAAGTACAGGAGGATAATAGGTGAGCGGTAAAAGCCCTGTCTGTTTTGCAAAACCATTAAGAGGGGTAAGCAAGCCTATCCAAAGTATTGTTACAAAAAATAAATTAGTGTATAATCTCATCAGCATTCATTAACCTTTAATAACTGTAAGAATTCAAATATTGTTCCACATTGTTAAAAACGAACAAACTAATAATTAAACTACAAATATAATATTTTTTTTGAATATGTAAAACATGTATTTCAAAACAAAAACAGGCCAACAAAAGAATGCTGGCCTATTCAGATTAGAATATTAGTTTAGCGATTAAGCCTCTAAGGAATCCCAGGAACCTCCATTATAGACCTCTGTGGCTCCATTATTCTGGAGCATGGTGGTTGCCATACCACTTCTATTACCTGAACGACAAACTAGAATAAGGGGTTTTGACATGGCCATAAGTTCATCTAACCGATTGGGAACTTCACCGAGGGGAATATTTAAAGAATTCGGAAAGTGACCTTCACTAAATTCCCAGGGTTCCCGTACATCGACGACGGAAACGCCCGGCATTTTTAAAAAATTTGATACAGACATTACAGGATATTTAAGGATGATTTGACTGCAAAGTTAATGAAGTGTTTGGGTTTTTCATTTCAAAGCCTGACAAGTTTTGGAGGGCAAAATTTTGGGCTTCTGGCACGGTAAGGAAGAAATGATTTTCACCAATGTCTGGAACAACGTTAGCTTTTATCAATAAATCTCTAACGGGTCCTTTCACTGAAGTGAAGCAAAAACATAGATTTTTCTTTTTATAATCGTTAACCAGTTCCAGTAACTGCTGCAATCCTGTACTATCAATATAATTTACACTTTCCATATTTAAAATCAGCCATTGAAGATTTGGACCTTTTTCAACAATCCAATCTGTTAATTTATCTCTGAAGAAAGAGATATTAGCAAAGAAAAGATCGGCATCGAAGCGAACGATTAGAATTTCAGGAACAACTTCCAGTCCATGGAAACGATTGATATTCCTAAAAACATCAGAATCAGGCACTCTGCCTAAAATAGCAAAATGAGGTTTTGACGCCCTAAAAATCATGAGGGAGAGCGATAAAAGGACACCGATACCAATACCTATTATTATGCCAAAAAATAAAGTACTTAAAAAAGTTGCCAGTAGCATGAAGAAATCTTGCCGATTACTTTTCCATAAAAACTTAGGTTCTTTAACATCGAGTAATGTATAGACAGCAAACAGGATAATGGATGCCAAGATAGCCTTGGGTAAAAAATAAAAATATGGGGTCAATAAAAGTAGGGTAATAATAATAAATATGGAAGACACGATCGATGCCACGCCTGATTTTGCCCCTGCCTGATGATTTACGGCGGTGCGGGAGAAGCCACCGGTAATTGGAAATGCGCGAACGAGCGCAGCCATCATATTTGCGGTACCCAGGGCGATTAACTCTTGATTTGCTCTCAGTTTGTAATTATTATGAATTCTCTGCATGGTTTTAGCGATAGAAAAACTCTCTAAAAATCCGACCAAAGAAATGGCAAAACCTGCAGGAAGTAAGTTCTGAAACATGGTCCAATTCAGTTTTGGTAGATAAAGTTCCGGCAAGCCCCCGGGAATTTTTCCTAATATTTTAACGCCTAAGGCATCTAATTTTCCAAATTTTGTAATTAAGATACCACCCAACATCAAAACAAGAGCTCCGGGAACAGATATTTTGAATTCCTTAAAAATTATTAATAGAAACACACCACCTACGGCCAAAAAGAAGGTTGGTAAATTAGTCTCTCCGAAACGCTGATACCACTCCGAAAAGGAAACTAAAAAATGCCCTTTTTGGGTGAAATCGATACCGGTTAAATGATTTAACTGCGAACCCATAATGATCAAAGCAGCAGCAGAAGTAAAGCCACTAATAACGGGTTGGGAAAGGAAATTCACTAAGAAACCCATTCTAAAAAACCCCATTAAAAATTGAATAATTCCTACAATTAAGGCTAAGGTCAACGCTGCTTCCACATAGGCGTGGTAGCCTAAAACGGCATAAGCCTGTATGGCTGAAGCTGTAAGAATTGAATCCATGGCCACTGGCCCAACAGCTAATTGCCTGGAAGTTCCCAAAATAGCGTAAACGAGAAGAGGAATAGTCACTGCATAAAGACCATGTATTGGAGGCAGTCCTGCCAGCATAGAATAGGCCATTCCTTGAGGAACCAGAATGATACCAACAATTAGGCCGGCATAGAGATCCCTTTTAAAATCCTCTTTCGAGTAAGAATTTACTAATTCAAGAATAGGAAAAAATGTTTTCAAAGACATATAAATGCATTGATCAGGTGCAGAAGATACACAAAATAAGACCATTGCACTGAACAATAATGTGACTACCGTTACATAAGCGCACTAAAAACAAAAAGATGACCCCTAAAGAAGAGATCATCCTGACTACACTCACTAGTTTATCAACTTACTAACTGTATGAAAAAGTATTACTATTAACATGAAACGAATATACAAAAAAAAGAGATATAAAAAATAGAAATGGTTGGTTTATTAAAAATATAATGGGGAGAAAATATTATTTTTTTTCTCCTCTTGATAAGCATTTACAGTATCTAAAATAGACTGTTGAACAGGTAAATATTTATTGAACCCTGGAATGGTCAAAGATTTATCTGTTTTGTAGAAGAACGAATTTTTTGAAAGCCTCAACGATTCTCTGGTAATGAATGGTCTTTTACGCGATAATCGAGCCATAAGCCATGCAAAAGGAAGAATCAGCGACTGAATAAAAGAAGGTATTGAAATCCATTTAATCTTTTTTTCCAAAGCATCTGCGACAGTAGTAAAAAAGTCATTATATGATTGAATACCGGCTACTAAAATGAACCGTTGAGAATGGACATCTGACTGCATCAAATGATACATAGCCTTTACTACATCTCTTACGTCCACCCAGGTAGCCGCCCCATCGGGAATAAATGGAAATCCACCATCAATGAGAGAAAAGAAGCGAGAAGTGCCTTCACTCCAGCGACCGCTGCCAAGAATCATTCCAGGATTTACAATAACGGCAGACAAGCCCTCAGCCATACCTCTCCAGACTTCTTGTTCGCCTAAAAATTTAGACATTCCATAATAAGAATTATACGGACTATGTTTCCAAACAGCGTTTTCGTCTAATGTTTCCCCAACTTTAGACCTACCTAAAGCAGCGATAGAGCTGACGAAACAAAATTTCTGAATATGATTATCCAATGAAAGGTTTACCAAATCGGCAGTTACCCTTACATTGATTAGCTGCATCTCTTTATAATCTCTGGCGTCGAATGAAACGAGAGCAGCGACATGAAAAACCCAATCGATATCTTCAAAGCAATCTGAGAGAAAAAACCAATCAGTCAACTCTCCTTCCACCCAATTAATTTGGTTGGCAATATCACCAACCAAATCAAAGGAACTATTTTTTCTTTTAATAGCCCGAATATTAGTGTAGCCTTGTTGGACTAAAAACCTTAACAGATAAGAACCTAAGAAACCTGTTCCACCGGTTACCAGAATCCGTTTACTTTTATTTTCCAATGTTGGACATTAATTATGTGCTATAAGAAAATTACTCTGGCTTAAGTGTCATTGTATATTGAGCAACGGCTTTAATTTTCTCTTTATCAAGTAAAGCTTTAAAAGAGGCCATAGCTTTTCTGCCATTAGTAATCACTTCAATTCTTTCGTTTAATTTAAGTTTTGAAATGGTAAGATTAGCGGCACCACTTGCGCCCATATCCCCATAAATACCATGGCAGGTAACACAATATTGCTTATAAATCTTTTTTCCGTCCACCGCTGATGGTGTATTTGACATTGGTTCACTAACTGAAATTTTAGCCCCCATTACAAGGATGGAAGTAATCAAAGCAGCGAAAATTAAAAAAATTCTCATGTGTTTGGATTTTAGTTTCCAAAAATAGGTTAAAAAAAATAAAAACGAAACTTGAGCGAATCATTAATTTATCATTAACAATTGACCTTTGAATTATGTACAATCATTTTGAACTAAATATCCCTTATCTTTATACATTAACAATCAAAAAACGAAATAATATGAGCCAACCAAACTTGGGATTTCCCTCTGGCAAATTTCTTGGGACCTTAGGGGTTATCTTTCTCATTGCTATTGTAGTCATCATTTTTTCAAATGCGACATTCATCACCATTGATGCAGGCGAGCGAGGTGTTTTATTTAGAAGATTTTCGGGAGGACTCGAAAAGACGAAAATCTACAGTCCTGGCTTTCATGTATATGCACCATGGAACTCCATGTACATTTACAATGTTAGAGAACAACAATTGGAGGAACAGATGGATGTCTTGTCAAGTAATGGATTAAATATAAGAGTTGATGTAACCGTTAGAGCACATCCATCGTTTGACAAAATCCCTGAACTTCACGAAACGTTTGGAAAAGATTTCATCCAGTCTTTAATTAGACCGGAGGTAAGGAGTTCCGTTCGAAAAATAATTGGCCGTTTTACCCCAGAGGAATTATATTCTACAAGACGGGAGGAAGTCCAGACACTTATTCAAAAAGACCTGGAATCAACGCTGAGTAAAAACTTTGTTACGTTAAGAGCAGCGTTGATTCGCGAAATCAGCTTACCTGAAAAAGTAAGAACTGCTATTGAGGAGAAAATTCAAGCTGAGCAATTATCCTTAAAATTTGAATATATCCTTGACCAGGAGAAGCAGGAATCAGAGCGTAAAATCATTGAAGCTAAAGCGAAGGCTGAATCGAACCAAATACTTACGGCAAGCTTATCAGATAAAATATTAAAGGACAAAGGGATTGAAGCTACGTTGAAACTAGCTAATTCCCCCAATTCAAAGATAATAATTATTGGCAGCGGCAAGGACGGATTACCTTTAATTTTGGGTAACCAAAACTAAATAAATAAGAATGAGAGGTAAAAAACGTATTATACATCTACTTTTTTACCTCCCCTTTTATTTCATTTAATAATTTTTGAATATCTTTAATAAAGCCATCTACAGACAATGGATCTGTTCCATCACAGAAGCTTCTTATATGATTTTTGTCATCTACCAAGATGAGCCGCCCGCTATGATCGAACCCACCCGGTGCCTCTTCATTCTCTATGGCGATACTAAAGTATTCTTTTGCAATATCAAAAATTGCTTCCTTTTTACCTGTTACAAATTTCCATTTTTCGGTATTTACGCCAAGATTTTTTGCGTAATTTGCCAGTCTTTCTGCGGTATCCCTCTTGGGGTCGATAGAATAAGAAACGAACATTAATTTATCTTCCTTTAAATAGTGATCATAGACTCTTAGCATTTGTCTGCTAACCATTGGGCAGATACTTGGACAGCTTATAAAAAAGAAATCTACCACATATATTTTATTCTCCACCGACTTTTCGGTAAAAGGCAAACTATCCTGGTCAATAAAAGAAAAAGAGGGAATTGTGTGATATTTTATCGTACCATCCTCCAGCGTTTCCTTATTTCCTAAAATGGGAAGCGGAGCTGATTCGACCTTACTACAACTAAGAGATGAGGATAGAATCAATGAAAATATCAAAAATATATTTGTGTAACTCATTCACTAATTATTTATGGAGAGCATCTCCTTCCATTTTTTACCTGAAGCCAGGCTGGAATTGGTATGGACTTTGATATTAGATATTATCTTTTTTTGTTCTTGGAGATAGTCTATAATTTCATCTTCATTTTTTGAAGACTTCATTTTATGTGGCGGAATATAATCATTCATCCAGACCATCATCTCATCTTCAGCTTTCTCCAGATCATCTGCTTGTTTTAAGAGCTCCATCTTCTGAACTGAGGAAATCGTCGAATCAGTTTCAACTTTCTTTCTAAAGGCAAAATAAAGGTAAGCTATTTCGCCAGTTTTGGGCATAACCTCATCATGAATGTGCATAATTTCGTTATGAAGAATTTCTGCATCATCATTTTTACATGAAAGGAGATTTAGAATAAAAAATACTATTAATAATCTTGCGTACATCATATTAATTTTACTCTTAAAAAGGCTAAAAATTAATAAAAAGTTTAGCAAGAAATAACAAATTATTCTATCAACCCCTTTTGACCTTCGTATTGTTTTATAAATTCTTCAACAATTTCGTCGATAATATCTTTGAGGTAAGAACGCTCCAATCTGGCTATAGATTTGAGTTTATTCAACTTACTCTCATCAAAAACGAGGGTTAATCTACGAGTGTTTCCTGGTCCGAGCCTCATAGATTTAGGATCAACAGTACTTCTCAGAATAGCATCGAGACCAGCCATAGGCTTGAGGGATCGTTTCTTATTACTTGAGTCGTCCTGAATAAAATTAGGATCAGAATATTTTTCAAATGAATCATCGAACGCCTCTTGAAGGAAGGTTTGCAAATCATCACTAAATTTCTTTCCATGCGAGCGTCTGAGAGGTGCTAAAGATTGCTCTCCCAGGAGGGAAATCCCCTCAACAGGTCTGATATTTCCTTCCATTGGTAGGAGAGGTTGCTGATTTTTCGGACTTCCAGCATGAAATACAGGGCTGGTTTGATTAGCTTCATGGAGGAGGTCCTCCATACCCGATGTGAATCTTTTTTTACTCATTTCATTTTAAATCAAAAAAACAGAAATCATTTTCAGGCTCCTTCTGTTCTGGTGAGTAATTCTTTACAAAGTGCCAAATAATCTTCGGACCCCGGACTAGCAGGACTGTAGGCAAAAATATCTTTACGTTGAGCAGGTGCTTCTGCGAGAGCTACGTTATCTCTGATTAGCGTTTCAAACAAAAGCTCTCCAAAATACTTTCTGATGGTATCAACGACATCTCTATTCAGTACTTTTCTCTGGTCATACATAGTAGCCACAACCCCCGCAATTTGCAAATCTTTATTTAATCTAAGTTGGACCTTTTGAATAACCTGTTTTATTTTAGCCAGCCCCTGCATAGCGAGGAACTCAGTTTGCAGTGGAATAAGTACATAATCTGAGCTAGTCAAAGAATTCAGGGTGAGCAGACCTAAAGAAGGAGGGCAATCTATGATAATAAAATCATAATTATCTTTAATTTGGTCCAATAATTCCTTTAAGATATATTCTCTTCCAGCTTCGTTTATCAGCTCCATTTCGGCGCCGGATAGATCGAGGGTAGAAATAATAACATCCAGATTATCTTTAGCCGGATAGGGCACCAAAGGGCTTTCCCCTCTTAATGCCTCATATATAGTATTAGGAAATCTGGGTAAACCAAGAGAAATCGTTAAGTTAGCCTGCGGATCCAAATCTAAAAGACAAACCCGCTTTCCCAATTCGACCAAACCAGCACCAATATTAATTGCGCTGGTCGTTTTCCCGACACCTCCTTTATGATTTAATAGCGAAATAATTAGTCCCATAATAAGTTAAAATAATTGTATCTGAATGAAATTGGAAGCAATTTTACAAAAATAGTAATTATTTTGGTTAAAATCATATTTTATCCTTTAGCTTTGAATTTCATGAATTAAATTTTGGTATGTTGGAAGAATTAAATCTATACGCAGTTAAGGTTGATATCAAGGTATTATGGAGTGATATGGATATATCTCAACAAGTAAACAGCACACGCTTTTTCAGTTGGTTTGAGGTCGCGAGAGTAGAATATTTCATTCGATTAGGACTTGACATCATTGACAACGACGAAGAACCAGGATTCAGGGTAAAACAACAAAGCATTATTTATCAAACGCCTGTAAACTTCCCTGACACCATTGTAATTGGCATCAGGGCGATATATGCCGATCAAAATAAAATTGAACTGGAGGCTGCATTTTATTCAAGAAGACACCATACGCTGGTAGCTAAAGCCAATGTAAGCATGGAAGCATATTCGTATCAGAAAAACACGGCATCTCTTGTTCCGATAAACATTCAAAAAAGAGTCTCTCAATTGGATGAAATACAAATAGAGGAATCAGGTATACAAGAAAAATTTAATCCTAATGCTGCTATTCCTGAATTTTCCGATGAAGAAATTGCCAATGAATGGTTGGGAGAGTTCCCTAAGACCTAATTTTACACTCCAGGCAGCTCTTTTAGTTTACCGACCCCACTGCACGTCGTCCGGTGCCCTTTATTCCGGTTAGATCATCCCCTAAATCGGCTCTGGCCTTATTTGCTTGTTGAACCAATTTTTCCATAATATCTGGGTGAGCTACTTTAACATCGTATGATTCAGAAGGATCACGACTTAGATTATAGAGTGCCTCTGGAAAAGGGAAATCTTCTGGAGAAGCACCTGGAAATCCATCTTTTCCAGGTAAATGTTTAGTGTAAGTCCTTCCCGGATGTTTAAATACTAGTTTCCACTGATCATATCTCACAGCTTGCAGAGAATTTTTTCTGTAGTAATAAAGAAACTCACGTCGTATAGGTTGATTAATATTACCTTTAAGGAAGGGCAAAAAAGAAATTCCGTCCAGGGTAGTTGAGGGCAAAGCTACCTTAACAATATCGGCAAGCGTGGGGAATATGTCTATAGACGAAGCCAACTGATTACAGACTGTCCCAGCAGGAATTACTGCCGGCCAGCAAATAATGGCGGGCACTCGATGTCCCCCTTCAAAAGTAGTTCCTTTTCCTTCCCTGAAGCCACCTGCACTGCCGGCATGATTACCATAATTGAGCCAAGGACCATTATCGCTGGTAAAAATAATCATCGTATTTTTGGAAAGCCCCAATCTATCCAAGGTTTTAACTATCGAATCTATGGACCAATCAATTTCGGCCATCAGATCAGGAAATAAACCTTTCCCCGTATAATTTTTGAATCTATTGGAAACGGCGATAGGCACATGAGGCATAGAATGCGCCAAATAAAGGAAAAATGACTCTTTTTTATTGGATTCTATAAATGACACTGCGTTTTCCGTATATTGCTTTGTTAAATTTCCTTGTTCCTGCAAGGTATTTATCAAAGCAAATGTATCCTTATTTAAGATTAAAGGAAGGGATGGAATCGACTTTTTCCAGTCGGTTGAGGGAGAGCCATCATAATGAACTGGCCACATATCATTGGAATAGGGTAAGCCAAAAAAAGAATCAAAACCCTGATTCAGAGGCATAAATGAAGGATGATCGCCCAAATGCCATTTCCCAACTGCACTGGTCTTATAATTTTTTTGTTTTAATAGTTCAGCAATGGTTACCTCCTCAGGGCTAAGTCCAACTTTAGAACCCGGGAAATAAGCCCCTGAAACGCCTACTCTATTTGGGTAACAACCTGTTAGTAACGCCGCGCGCGAAGCACTACAAACAGCTTGAGCTGTTAAAAAATTGGTGAAGCGCATTCCTTTTGCAGCTAATTTATCAATGGCAGGCGTGGTATGTCCCAATGCACCATTACACGACAAATCACCGAACCCCAGATCATCCATATAAATGAGTATAATATTGGGATTATCCGTATTTTTTGCTGGTAAAAATGGGAGAATCTCTGACAAAGAAATAGATAAAATTAAAAGTAAAAAGGAAATTAAAAAGGCCATGTTATACAAATAAAAATTTTATTTCCTCAATATAAGAAAATAACGGCGTACTTTTCCTTTGTGATGCAGAAAAAAAATAGCACTTTTGTTTGTTATAATTTTAAAACATTCACCAAACTCATCATGAAAAACGAACTTTCCATCGTAAACATCTTATTGATTTTGGCAGTCGCCTTCCTTTTAGTTGATAAATTTATCAGTGGCAATAAAGGTTTAACTGCTTCAAGTACCACGGCTACCAGTGCAAATATTCCTGAAGGTTCCATTGTGTACATAAACACAGATAGCTTATTGTCAAATTATGGTTTCTTTAAGGAAGAAGCGGCAAAGTTGGAACAAAAAGGAAAAGAAGCCGAAGCTTCCCTTCAAGCCAGAGGACAAGCGTTGCAAAGAGAGTTTGCCCAAGCCCAAAATAGAGTGCAAACAGGTACCTTAACCCCTCGTCAGGTGCAGGAAGAAGAACAGCGTCTTATGCAAAAACAACAAAGTCTTGCCGCCGAGCAAGAAAGATTAGGACAGGGTCTTATGGCTGATCAGCAAGCTCTTCAAGGTATTATTCAAGGAAAACTAAAAGGTATTCTCGAAGAAGTAAGAAAAGAGAAAGGATATCAATATATCTTGAACTACGCTGCAGGTACTGGCGTACTCATGGTAGATAAAAAATTAGATATTACCAGCACCGTTGTAGAACTGTTGAACAACAAGGAAAACTAAAGTTACCAACATGTTGTTGTGGAAAACCTTTGTATTTTCCACAACAACATTTTGTTTTAAATTATTTATTAACAAAACAAATTATTTTTTTATCCTATACAAATAACTGATAATCAATTCATATTAAACATATTAAACCTATATTTTTCTCTGATAAAATAACGTTTTACAAAGTTATCCACAGCTTGTTCAAATTACGTTGATATCAAAATTTGTACAATTCAAATAGGTAGATTACCTTGCAGCCGAATTAGACAGAACACTAAAAGCAATCTACTACTCCCACTCCTGGAAAGAGAAATTTTATTTAACCGACACTTGGTTGGGTGTTATTTTTTAATTATTTTTTTTAAGATGTGAAATTTAAAGAGCTATGGGAACTTCATTAACGTTAAAAATTTCGGAACAGACTATTGAAAAAACGTACACTTACGAAGAGGCATTGGCTACGGCCACAGATTACTTTAAAGGTGATACGCTTGCTGCCAGTGTCTGGGTAAACAAGTATGCCTTAAAAGATTCATTTGGAAAGATTTACGAAAAATCTCCTGATGATATGCACAGAAGGATTGCCAAAGAACTGGCAAGAATTGAAGCTAAATATGCCAACTCAATAACTGAGTCTGAAATATACGACTTACTTGCTGATTTCAAATATATCATCCCTCAGGGAAGCCCCATGGCAGGCATTGGCAATCATTTTCAGGTATCTTCCCTAAGTAATTGTTTCGTCATTGGCACTGGAGCAGATTCGTACGGCGGTATTATCAGAACAGATGAGGAGCAGGTTCAATTAATGAAAAGAAGAGGTGGTGTAGGACATGATTTATCACATATTCGTCCAAAGGGAAGTCCTGTCATGAATTCTGCCTTAACTTCTACGGGCATAGTTCCTTTTATGGAAAGATATTCCAATTCAACACGTGAAGTTGCACAAGATGGTCGTCGTGGTGCTTTAATGTTATCCGTTTCAAGTAAACACCCTGATGCTGAGGATTTTATAGATGCCAAACTGGAACAGGGGAAAGTAACCGGTGCCAATGTATCTGTAAGGATTGACGATAAATTTATGCGTGCCGTTATTTCAGGAAAAAAATACGTACAACAATATCCCATTGATAGTAAAAATCCAACCTTCACCAAGGAGGTAGATGCCTCAAAAATTTGGGACAAAATTATATATAACGCGTGGAAATCTGCTGAACCTGGGGTCCTTTTCTGGGACACTATCATCAGGGAATCCGTCGCTGATTGTTATGCAGATTTAGGCTACAAAACCGT